>NZ_JAVRHI010000227.1:0-23996 GCF_034105845.1 Streptomyces sp. CRN 30
GGCGGGCGGCAGGCCGGCTGCCGGGAAGGGCGGCAGGAGCGCGTCCGGGAAGGGCGGCCGGGGCGCGTCCGGCGGCTCGGGCGGCTCCGGCGGGTCCAAGAGCGGCCGGCGCGGCAAGCCGCGAGGGCGGTCGTAGGACGCCTCTGCCTCTTCCGCCGTCCGACCCCCTGCGGCGACTGGGACGTGCGCGCCCTGCTCTCGGCCATCTGGTGTGGGAGAACTCGTTGTGGGCCGGTCTGGCCGAGGGAGCTCCTCCGGCCGACCCCGCCGCCGACCACCTCGCCGACGACCACGTGGAGGCGTTCCGTACGGCCGAGCGGGGAGCGCTGACGGCGTTCTGCCGCCCCGGCATGCCCGACCGGCGGTTCGGCCCGGCGCCCGGGCGCCGGCTCGTCGAGCAGCTGGTGATCGAGATGCTGGTGCACGGCCGGGACCTGGCCACCGCGCTCGGGCGCCCCCGTGACCTGGTGCCCGACCTCACCGAACTGGCCCTCCCGGTGGTCCGGGAGATCTACGGCCCCCTGCCCCGGACCACCGGCGGTTCCTTCGCCCCACCGCAGCCCGTACCCCGGGACGCGCCCGCGCTCGACCACCTGGCCGGCTACCTCGGCCGCACCGTCACCTGACCGGTCCGCCGGCCCCGCAGGCTCATCCGCCCTGCTCTGCCGCTCCGTCCCGCGTCAGGCGGCGGACCTGGATCCGGCCGAGCTAACGCGACGGCCGGCTCGGGCAGCGAGCGGCCCACCTCCTCGGCCACGGCGACGAGTTGCTCGGCCACCTGCAGTTCCGCGGCGGTGCGCGGCGCCGACGGATCGAAGCGGTCCGGGTTCAGGTGGGGCGTCCACTGCACCTCGGTCGCCAGTACGACGTCGTCGCGGCGGTCCTTCGGCGCCTGGCCGTCCGCGTCAGCCGGTGCGCGGGCGGACCGGGGCGCGCGCGGCGATGAGGGTGATGTCGTCGCGGGTGTCACCGAGGTCCTCGGCGAGCTTGGCGCACCACTCGCGCAGGGGCAGGTGGCGGTGGGTGCTGGCGTGCCGGCGCAGGCGGGTCATGCCCTCGTCGATGCCCCGGGTGCGGGATTCGACGAGGCCGTCGGTGTAGAGCAGGAGGGTGGCGCCGTCGGGCAGGAGGGTGCGGGCGGTGGGGCGTTCGGCGGTGGGGCGCACGCCCAGGAGCATGGCGTGCGCGCCGGTGAGGTAGGTGCCGGTGCCGCCTGCGGTCATCAGCAGGGGCGGGGGATGGCCCGCGACGGACCAGGACGCCTGCCAGCACCCGCCGCCGGTCCGGTGCAGCCGGGCGAGGACGGCGGTGGCGGAGTCGGCGAGGGTGAGGCGCGCCTGGGCGGTGTCCAGGCGGCGCAGGATCTGGCCGGGAGTCTCCTCGGGGCGGTCGACCGCCAGGGCGCGGAGCATGTTGCGCAGTTCGCTCATGCGGGAGGCGGCCTGGATGTCATGTCCGGTGACGTCGCCGATGACCATCGCGAGGTCGCCGCCGTCGAGGAAGAAGGCGTCGTACCAGTCGCCGCCGACCTCCGCCGCGTGCTGGGCGGGCCGGTAGTGGGCGGCCAGCTCGATGCCCGTGACCTCCGGCAGGTCGGTGAGCAGGGCGCGCTGCAGCGCGGTGGCGATGTCGGCCTGGGCGGCGTGCAGGCGGGTGTTGTCCAGGCCCAGGCTGATGCGGCGGGCCACCTCCTCCGCCAGGACCCGGTCGGCCTCGTTGAAGGGCGGGCCGGCCGGTGCGCGGGTCAGGGTCAGCGCCCCGAAGGTGCTGGCCCGCAGCCGCAGCGGAACGACGAGCGCTTCCTCCGCCTCCACCAGCGTGAACAGGTTCGCCTCGTCGTGCGCCGCGGGCGCGAGGTGCGTCAGGTGCTGGGTGCCGCAGCCCTGGATCACGCGGGTGATGGCCGCGTGGTGGGCAGGGTGGTCCGGGAGCTCCTTGCCGCTGCCGGAAGGGCCGGCCGGCAGGACACCGGGGATGTGGTGGGCGCTCGCCGCGCGGCGGTGCGCATGCGCACCGGCCAGGTCGATCAGGGCGGTGTCCGCGAGGCGGGGTACCAGCTGGCGCACCAGACGGTGCAGCGCCTCGTCCGCCTCCAGGGTGCTGGTCACGGCCAGCGTCAGCTCACCGAGCCAGGTGATCTCCGCCAGATCGAACTCGGCCTGTTCACGCATGGTCTCGCTGTGCGCGTACCGCTCCGCGCGGTGCCCCTCCCGCGTGCGCTGGGCCGTCACGTCGTGGAACACCACCACCGCTCCCTGCCCGCGTCCCGCCGTCGCGGGCAGCGGGGCCGCGGTCCACCACACCTGGAGCGGTGTACCGTCGGCGCGCAGCAGTACGGCGCGGTCGCCACTGGACCGCTTGCCCAGCGCGACGTCCGCGAGGATCGGATGCTGGACGGGCTCGGCGGTGTCCCCTCCGCCCACGGTGTCCGCGACGCCCACGGCGTGCAGAGCGCGATGGGCGTTGACCCCGATCAGCGTGCCCGGCTCGTACCCCAGCAGCCGTTCGGCCCACGGGTTGCAGGCGATCACCGTGCCCGCGTCGTCGACGGCGTACACGCCGGCGTCCGCGGCCGCGAACAACGCCGAGATCAGCGCTTCGTCCGCGCTGACGTCAAGGGCGTCATGTTCACCTGGCACGTTCTTCACCCGTCGTATTCTGCCGTTCGTTCCGGCGAGCTTTCTCGCCGGGCGTTGTGGCACGACTTGTTCCCGGCCTTCGGCGACGAATGCATCCGGGACCCGGGTCCGCTCGGCAGAGCAGCGAGTGGAACGGCAACTGAATCACCTGGTGACTCGTCCTGGGAGACGAGAGCGAGCGGATGGGAGCCATGGTGGGACAGGGGCGGGGCGGCGGACGCGTGCCGTCGGCGGTGACCGCGGTGACCGCGGTGCTCCGGCGGGCGGGGCGGCCGGCGCGGAGGAGCCGGGGGACGGAGGGAACGGGCAGGAGCCGGAGGACCGAGCAGGACGCGGGCCGGTCGGCCTGGACGCGGGGACGGGTGCCGGCCGTGCTCGCGGCGCTGACGGCCACGCTGCTGGTGTTCCACCGGGTCGTACCCAACTCCGTGGGCCGCCTCGGCAGCCTGCTGGAGTCTTTCCTGCCGTGGCTCGGCGGGGCGGTCGTGGTGTTGCTCGGCCTGGCGCTGCTGCGCCGTTCCGCGCTCGCCCTCATGGCGCTGCTGCTGCCGGTGGCCGCGTGGACGTGCCTCTTCGGCGGGCTGCTGCTGCCCGCGGCCGGGCCCGGCGCGCACGAACTGGTCGTGGTGCAGCACAACGTCAGCGACGAGAACACCGACCCGCGGGGCACCGCCCGCGCCCTGGCCGACACGGGCCCCGATCTCATCGCGCTCGAGGAACTGGAGCCCCCGGCACTGGCGGTCTACGAGGAGACCCTCGCCCCGGAGTACCCGCACCACGCGGTCCGGGGCACCGTCGGCCTCTGGTCCAGGTACCCGCTGACCGGCACCCGGCTGCTGGACATCAGACCCCGGGCGATCACCGACGACTGGAGCCGCGGTCTGCGCACCGTGGTCCACACGCCGTACGGCGAGATCGCGGCGTACGTCGCACACCTGCCCTCGGTACGCGTGGGGGCGGGCGGCCTGGCGTCCTCGTGGCGCGACGAGAGCGCCGTCCTGCTGGGCCGGGCCGTCGCCACCGAGCCGCTGGGGACGGTGATCCTGCTGGGCGACCTCAACGGCACGGTCGAGGACCGCGGACTGGCCCCGTTGACCTCACGGATGACCGTGGCGGAACGCGGCTTCGCCCTCAGCTTCCCCGCCGCCCTCCCGCTGGCCCGCATCGACCAGGTGATGGCCCGCGCCGCGACCGTCGCCCACCTCCGCACCCTGCCCGCCACCGGCAGCGACCACCTGCCGGTCGCCGCCCGGGTGGTCCTCGACGGAGCGCGTGTCAAGCCCTGAGCGCGATGAACGCCAGCAGTGCGGCGGGCGGCAGGAGCAGCGAGGCCAGATGGCTGAGCAGGGTCCGCCCCATGCCCAGCACGGCGAACAGCAGCAGCCCGCCCACGAGCCAGCCGCCGAAGGTCCGGAACACCAGGGCCTCGGCGGCGTTCTCCTCCTCCAAGGTGGTGACCTCGAAAAACGGTGCCATGCCTCCGGTCCCCCACACGAGGAGCACACCGCACAGCAGCACGTTACCCGTGCCCACCACGGCGGCCGCAGGCCTGTCCGTCCGGCGCACCCGGCTCCAGAGTCGTACGACACCCATGGGCACCGGAGCCTATCGGGGAGCTCGTCGGGGGAGTCTCCGCACCCTCAGCACCAGCATCCAGAAGATCACCGACATCACCGGTATCACCGGCACAACCGGCATGGCATTTCCTGGGACGGCTGTCAGGTATCCCCTGGTGCATCCAGGTCCGGGCGTTGACATCCCGAATGGCGATGTACATTCATCGCCTGCGCGGCCCCGCGATCTCGCCGGCCGCGAGGGCTCCGGTCGGAGCCCCTTTCTTTCGTTCGGGTGGGGATACAGAGGGGCGGCAGCTGCATGAAGCGGCGTCGGATACAGGTCATGGGGGCGGTCGCGGCGGTCACCGCGGTGACGGGGGCCCTGGTGGTGCACTACACGTCCGACGAGGCGCCCGGTGGGGTCCGGGCGGCCGACGGCGTGTCCGGGCCGGTGCGCACGGAGGCGGACACGCTGCCGGTCGAGACCGGGGCCGACGGCCGGAGCGCGGCACTGCGGCGGGAGGGCGTGGACCCCTTCAGTATGGTCGGGGTGACGTGGACCGAGCCGTCGGCCCGCGTGGCGGGCACGGTCGAGGTGCGCACCCGGGCCGCCGGCTCGGGGGAGTGGTCGCGGTGGCTCCGGCTGGACGGCGACAGCGGGCAGGGGGACAGCGGCGCGGACCGCGGGGGGACGGAGCCCGCGTGGGTCGGGCCCTCGGACGGCGTGGAGGTCCGTATCGACGGCGGGCGCACGGCGGAACTGCCCAGCGGCCTGCGCCTGGACATGGTCGACCCGGGCGACGGCAGCAGTGCCGCCCGAGTGACCGCCGCAACCGGAACGAGGAGCGCCACCGGCGACAGCGCGATGGAACCGGCGGCGTTCGCACTGGACGAGACGCCGCCGTCGTCCGTCGACGAGCCACCTGCCGCCGATGCCTCCACCGTCGAACCGCCGGACACCGCCACCTCGGAGCCCCCGGTCCCCGGGACGGATCCCGAGCCCACGGACATCGAGCCTCCCGCCGCGGAGCCTCCGCCCACCACCGAGCCCGCGACCGGCGGCCCCGAACCCACCGACGAGCCCCCGGCGCCCACCTCCCCGACGCCGACGGCGTCGTCGGCGACTCCGAGTGCGACGGTCGTCGTCCCGCCGGCTCCGCCGTCCACGGTGCCGCGCCCGGCGATCACCTCGCGCGCGCAGTGGGGCGCCGACGAGTCGATCAGCCCGGAGGAGCCCGGTTACCTGCCGGACGGGAGAATCAAGGCGGTCGTGGTGCACCACACCGCCGAATCCAACGACTACACCTGCGCCCAGGCACCCGCCGTCGTCCGCGGCGTCTACGCCTACCACGTCAAGCAGCTCGGCTGGAAAGACCTCGGCTACAACTTCGTCGTCGACAAGTGCGGCACCGTCTACGAGGGCCGCAAGGGCGGCGTGGACCAGCCCGTCATGGGCGCCCACGCCTACGGCTTCAACTCCGAGACCACCGGCATCTCCGTGCTCGGCACCTACACCTCCACCGCCCCGTCGCAGGCGGCGATGGTCTCGGTGGCGCGCATCGCCGCGTGGAAGCTGGGCCAGTACGGCGTCAGCCCCACCGGCACCACGACCCTGACCGCCGGCGACGGCGGCCGCAGCTACACGGGCAAGTCGTGGGCCAGGGGCGGCAAGCTGACCGTCCCCACCATCCACGGGCACCGCGACGGCTACAACACCCAGTGCCCCGGCGACGCCTTCTACAACCAGCTCGCCACCCTCCGCGCCTGGTCCGGCGGCCCCGTCGCCGGCCTGGCCCTGAAGTCCGTCACCGGCACCGGGGTCTCGGGAACGACCCACTACACCAAGGCCTCGGCCACCGTGAACTGGTCGGCCACCACCCCGACCGCGCTCATCTCCAGGTTCGAGGTCCTCGTCGACGGCAAGGTCGCCGCCACCACCGCCGGCACCGCCACCTCCAAGGCCGTCACCCTGACCGCCGGCACCCACAGCGTGGCCGTGCGCGCCGTGCACCAGTCCGGGAACAGCACGACCACCTCGGCCGTCACCGTCGTCGCCGAGAAGACCGCCCCCACCTTCCCCACCAAGCCGAACGTCGCGCTGCGCACCGGCACGGTCAACACCGCCGCCGTCCCACTGACGTTGAGGTGGAAGGCCACCGACAACGCGGCGCTGAAGGAAGTGCGCCTGACCACCCCGGTAGCCAAGACGTACGGCCCCACGGTCACCAGCGCCCACCACACCGCCAAGTCCGGTACGGCCACCAAGTGGTCGATGACGGCCCACGACCGGGCCGGCAACACCGGCACCGCCACCGTCTCCGCTGCACCCGTCATCCTCCAGGAGTCCGCGGGCAAGAAGAGCGGCACCTGGACCACCAAGTCCTCCGGCAGCTACCTCGGCGGCAGGTCCTACAGCAGCTCCGCCAAGAACGCCTCCCTCACCTGGACCTTCACCGGCCGCTCCGCCTCCTGGGTCGTCTCCCGCGCGGCCACCTCGGGCAAGGCGGACATCTACGTCGACGGCAAGAAGGCCGCCACCGTCGACCTGAAGTCCAGCAGCACCAAGTACCGCGACGCCATCTGGACCAAGACCTGGTCCGGCAGCGCCAGGCACACCGTCAAGGTCGTCGTGCTCGGCACCACCGGCCGCCCCGCCGTCACCACCGACGGCCTGGTCTACCTGAAGTAGCCGACACGGCACCGCACGCTCCCGGTGCACATTCGGTCCGTACGGTCGGCAGGTGGTGGCCGGCCGTACGGACTCGATCAGTTGCCGGACAGTACCGGTCAATCAGCAGGCGAGTGCGCTACATTGCGGATCGCCTTGACCGCCCGCGATCACTCACGATCCCTCACTCACGCTACGGAGCCGGCAACCTCATGAGCGACATCCTCGACGGACTCGGCAGAGCCACCGCCTACGGCGGTCTGGGCCTGGTCCTGTTGGTCCTCGGCATATTCCTGGTCGACCTGCTGACGCCCGGAAAGCTGGGCCGGCAGATCTGGCAGGAGCGCAACCGCAACGCGGCCGTGGTGCTCAGCTCGGCGCTGCTCGGTATCGGCGGCATCGTGTTCACCTCCATCTGGACGACGTACGAGGACTTCGGCAAGGGACTGCTGTCGACCGCGCTGTTCGGGCTGCTGGGACTGGTGATGATGGCGGTGGCGTTCTGGGTGGTGGACCTGGTGACGCCCGGGCGCCTGGGCGCGACGCTGGTCGAGCCGGAGCCGCACCCCGCGGTCTGGGTGACGGCGTCCTGCAACCTCGCGGTGTCAGCCGTCGTCTCGGCGTCCATCGCCTGACACGCACGGCTTGAGTCTCCGTACGGCCCGTGCTCCGCGCCGCCGCTGGTCAGGAGGTCACACCAACCTCCTGATGTCACCGCGGACCCGGTAGAACCCGCCTGACGCGGCGTGCAGCGCGTCCACCACGTACCGCGCGCCGGGCTCCCGTATCGCACGCGGGAACTGGACGTTCCACGACGGCTCGTACCCTGGCGAGACCACGTGGATCCGGGTCCGTCCGGCCTCCTGCACGCACTCCACGACCACCGAGCCCGCGGGCACCGAGGCGACGGCCGTCACGGCCGCGGCCGCCGTGACCGGCGCGTACGTGGGCACCGCGGCAGCGGCGGCGAGCTTGATGTCGCGGGCCACCGGCACGGAACCCTGCTGGGCGGCCGTCACCGCCGCCTCGCTCGCGTCCACGCACACCAGGGAGCCGTCCGTGGTGACCAGGTAGAGCCGCTCGTCGCGGTACTGCATCGACAGGGCCGACCCGCCGCCCGTGCCGAGCTTCCACAGCCGCGTGCCGTCCCGGTCGAAGCAGTACACCGAGGAGGCGGAGTCCCCCGCGAAGACGAACCGCCCGCCGGGCGAGGTGGCGCACGAGTACACCGGGCTGTCGCACCGGTACGTCGCCTCGACGGCGCCCGTCGCCTTCGACAGCCGCTGGACCACACGGTGCGAGGTCCCGGCGTACACGGCGTCGTCCTCCTGCCAGCCGAAGAGCACGCCGCCCTGCGTGGGCGTGTGCCACAACTCGGCCACGCCGTCGCGGGAGTGGGCCGTCACACCGTGCGAGTGCCCGTGGTAGACGGCCCGGTCGTCGGCCCGCACCATCCAGGCGTGCTCCCCGCGCCCGCCGCGCGCCCACTGGTGCTCGTCCTCGTGGTCGATGACGGTGAGCCGCCCGGCACGGTCGGCGACGTTCAGCACACCCTCATGGATGTCGAGCCAGAAGATGTCCACGTCGTCGGCGATGTCATAGGCCGCGAACGGCAGCTTGGACGACAGGTCGTACACCCGCCCGTCGTCGCAGCCGGCGTAGATCCAGAAGTCGTCGGCGACGAGGCACTTCACGCCGTCCGGCAACTGGTAACGGCCCAGCACCTCGCCACCGTGGGCGAGCGTGTAGACGTCTCCCGACTGGTTCCCCACCCAGCACCGCTCGTCGTCGATGTGGATGCCGAACGCCGAGGACCCCGTACGGAACCGCCACAGCACCGGAGCCACCGCGCGCGCCGTGGACGGCGCGGAGGTCACCTGACGGCGCGTCACCGAGCGCGGCGCCCGCTGTCCCTGCACGGCGGGCGCGTACCCCTTGCGCACCTTCTCGCCTATCTTCTTGGCGGCCGCCGCCTGCGCCTTCTCGGCGGTGGGAAAGGTCGACGTCGTCGTCTGCCCGCCGGCACCGATCCGTCCGTAACGGATGGACACGGTCTGCCCCTGGACGGTCACCTCATAGAACTTGTGCGCGCCCCCGCCGTCCTGCGACAGCTCCAGATAAGTCTTCGACGTCGTCGACATGGCAGACAGACCTCTCCCCAGGTCAGGGCCTACGGCGTTCTCCGCGGGTCCCACTGACTGAACCGTAGAGGGGGGCACTGACAATCGTCCGGACCGCGCGGCGGGGCCCGAGCGCGTGTTCGATACCCGGCGCTCGACACGCTGTCTGCCGGGGTTGGAGGCAAGCTGGTGGTGGGGGCGCAGGAGGTAGCGGCACGACGGAGAGAGGTCGATGACCATGACGGAACCGGACAGCGGACCGAGGACGAGGACCGGGAGCAGCCCCCGCCGGCTGTGGTCGGGTGGAGAGCGTCCCTACGACCCGGAGGACCTGGTCAGGGCCACGGGCGCGGACGTGACCCCGGAGAGGGTCGAGAAGGCCAGGAAACTGATCGAGGAAGAAGGCCCCTCGGTGATCGAGAGGTACCTGCCCTAGCCGGCGAGGCGAGGCGAGGCGAGGCGAGACGGCAGACGGCAGACGGTAACCCTCGACCCCGTTTCGGTACGGTGCGCGGGAACAGCCATCAGGTGGGCAGACGCACCATAGGCCCACCGATGCACGCCCCACACCAGACGGCGAGGAAGCCCCTGTGAACGACGTTGCGCCCTCCTACCGGCTCGTCCCGGGTGCCCCCGACTCCCCGGTGATCCTCCACGTACCGCACTCCTCGCGGGCGATACCGGCCGGCGTACGCGAGGGCATCGTCCTCGACGACGGCGCGCTGGATCGGGAGTTGGACCACATCACCGACGCGCACACCGCCCGGATCGCCGCGGAGGCCGCCGTACGGTCGGCCGCGACGCCCTGGCAGTTCGTCAACCAGTTGTCGCGGCTCGTGGTGGATCCGGAGCGGTTCCCCGACGAGCGGGAGGAAATGCTGTCGGTCGGCATGGGTGCCGTGTACACGCGAACGACGCACCGGGAGGTCCTCCGCCCGGCCGGGTACGACGGCGAACCGCTGGTCGAACGGTACTTCCGGCCGTACGCCGCCGCCGTGACCGACGCCGTCGCCGAGCGGCTGGAGGCGGTCGGCCGGGCCGTCGTCATCGACGTCCACTCCTACCCGACCGAGCCCCTGCCCTACGAACTCCACAGCGACGGCCCCCGGCCGCCCGTCTGCCTGGGCCACGACGACTTCCACACCCCGGCCGAGCTGCTGGACGAGGCGCGGAAGGCGTTCGACGGCTTCGGCGGTACCGCAGTCAACAGTCCCTTCGCTGGCGCGTACGTCCCGCTCAGGTACTACGGGAACGACCCGCGGGTCAGCGCCCTGATGATCGAGATCCGGCGGGACGTCTACATGACGGAGCCGGGCGGACCGGCTGGCCCGGGTCTCGGGGCGGTGGCGAAGGCACTCGCCGAGCTCGTGGACGCGGTGAGCGGGTCGGCGCGGCGGTAGCCGTGCCCGGCGAGGGCCGCTGTCGTGCGGGTTCACAGGTCTTCGGGGAGCAATCGAAAGGCCGGCTGGCCTGTAAGTGGCCGCATCATGCGAAAGTGCCTGTCCGTCGTGAAGATGTCAGCCGTCTGAAAAGCGGCGGCCAGCGCCACGTTCATCGCGTCCGCCAAACCAACCCCCTTGCCCCCATCGGTCTCGGCGTATCCCCGCATCACCGCCATCGCACTGCGGAGGTGCGGCGAGACATCGGGGATCTCGAATCGGCGGGCTTCCGTCTGGCGGGCGACGAAGTCCAGTGCGTTCTTGGCTGCCCCGGCGCCGACACGTGAGGTGAGCAGGTAGTCCAGCTCGGTGAGCACCATGGGTGACACCACGAGGTGACCTGTGCGGGCCAGTGCCTTCCGGTGAGCTCGGTGGTGAGGGTCCTTCGGCGTGAACAAGCGGTACAGGGCGTTCGTGTCGGCGATCGCGACCGGGATGTCAGTCATGCGCTGCCCCGGTTCCGGGCTCGCCCATGCCCTGGAGCGTCGCATCGATCTCGTCATCGTCCAGCACGGGACCACCGAGGTCCGGGACGTCCAGGTCTCCCATGGGGTCGGTGCGGAACGGGTAGGCGGGCGGGGCCGTGGGCGTACCGCGGGGCACGATGTCTCCTATGGGCACCCCGTCCTTGGTGATGGTCACTGTCTCCCCGGCGGCCACACGGGCCAGGACGCGCGACGTCTGTTGATTGAGCTCCCTCAGCGGAACCTCCGCCCTGTCATTCATTCCTCTAGCGTACTACTCGTTCTACGGGCCGACTCGGGGTGAGCTTGTAGGGGCGATTGTTTCCAGCGGTCGCTATCGTGTGCCCAGCAGATCACTCCCAGATCCTCGTTTTCGACTGGGGCGGCGGCACCATCGACGTCACCGTCCTCGACTACGTCGACGGATTCTTCGAGGAGCGTGCCTCTCGCGGCGTCACGGAACTCGGCGGCCTCGAGATCGACCGACGGCTGCGCAAACTCGTCTTGGACAGGGCGCCGGCGCGCCGGGAGTGGGCGCCCGCGCAGGAACGTCAGTTCCGCCTCGACGTCGAGCGCAGCAAGATTCTCCTTTCCTCCGAGCCTTCCGTGACGATCATGACACCCGACGGCAAGTCGGTGGAGATTTTCCAGGGGGAGCTGGAGGAGGCCATCACGGACCTCGTCGACCGTGCGCTCGCCCCGGTCGAGGAGTGTCTGCGGGATCTGCACATGGCTCCCCTCGACGTCGACGACATCCTCATGATCGGCGGTACGAGCCAGATCCCGAGCGTACGAGCAGCGGTGGCGGAAGCCCTGCAGACGGAACCGGTTCCCACCCAACTGTGCGACCCGATGACCGCGGTGGCCCGAGGCGCCTCGATCGCGGCCGCCGTACTGGCGAAGGAGACGGACGGGGTCATCCAGGTAGCCAACAGCCACGCTCTGGGAACCGTCGTGCAGGACGGCGAAGGCCGCAGGTTCAGCACGATCATTCCGCGCAACTCGCCGCTGCCGTGGAGCGAGCGGAAGAGCTACACGCCGACGCGTGATCACGCCCGCAGGCTCACTGTGGAGATCTGGGAGGGAGACGCCGACAAGGAGCTGACCGACCTGGACAACGTCCAGCTCACCGAGCTGACGCTGAACTACCCGACGCCACGGAAACGGGAAGAATCGCGCTTTGACCTCGAGTACACCTATGACTCCGACGGTCTGCTGCATGTGAAGGCCACTCTTGAACACACGGGCCAGGTCGTCGTCGACGAGGAGGTGAAGAGCTTCGGTTCTGGTGGTCCCACGCCGGAGGTACGCGAGGAGCTGGACGACCTGCTGTCCGCGAACACCACTTTCCCCGCTTCGGTGACGGCCGTGACGACCGGTGCTGATGCGACCGAGCAGGGCGCCCAACCCACAGGGCCGGTGTCCGACGGCCCGCACGCCCTTGTGGTCGACGGCTCCAACCTGGCCTGGATCGGGCGGTCGCCGGTCCGGCCGGACTCCTACCAGCCGGACGACCGCCCCAGCTTCGCCCAGTTGCAGGAGGCGCGTGCGGCGCACGCGAAGAAGTACCCGGGTGCAGAGATCCACTTGGTCGTCGACGCGAGCTTCCGGCACATGGTGGCCGATGACGAACGCGATGCGGTTGCGGCGGCTCTGGGGAAGGGGGACATCATCCAGCCGCCCGCCGGAACCGAAGGTAAAGGTGACGCACTGGTGGCGGCCATCGCCGACGAGTCACATGCCATGGTCGTCACGAACGACAACTATGTGGAACTCCACGACCGTTATCCCTGGCTCCGTGAGCAGGGGCGTGTCTGGGAGCGACGCACACGAAGGGACATTGGATCTTCACTCCGCGTACGTGCGTGGCGCCACGGGGGAGGGGACTGAGGTAACAGCCGCTGACGTGGGCTGGGCGGTCATCGCCTGATCACCTGGCCATGTTGGCGCCCTACCACTGTGTTCGGGCACGGGCACGGGCATGACGCGCGGCCGATGCTTCACGTGCGTTTTCCTCCCACCGGCCGCTCCCGTACCACCTCCTCCGGGGCCTTGTCCGCCCGCAGACCCAGGAAGCTCGAATGTCTCAGCATCCCGTCCCGGGTCCACTCGGCGAACGAGACCTGGGCGACCAGACACGGCTGGACCCACCGGGCAGTACCCTCGCGGATGCGGCCCCGGTCGGCGAAGGGTGAGTCCGGCACGCGCAGCTCCTCCAGATACCGGTGCAGGATCACCAGGGTGCGGTGGTCGAAGCCCGTGCCGACCCTGCCCGCGTAATGCAGGGCGCCGTTCTCGTAGTAACCGAGGAGCAGAGCACCGAAGCCGATGCGGCTGCCGGACGGCGCGGTGAAACCGCCGACCACGAACTCCTGACCCTGCAGACACTTCAGCTTCAGCCAGTCCGGGGAGCGGCGCGGCTGATATGGGCTGTCGGCCCGCTTGGCGATCAGGCCCTCCCAGCCGCGGTCGCAGGCGGTGGACAGCAGCTCGCTGCCACCCTTGTTGCGGTGCGAGGTGAAACGGAGCGGGGCCCGGTAGGTGAGCGCGCGGCGCAGCAACGACTTCCGGTCGCGCAACGGGAGCGCCCTGATGTCCGCGCCGTCCAGCCCGAGCAGGTCGAACAGGTAGTACGTGACGACGACCGGGCTCGCCTCGACATCACGGCGCCGCGTGAGGCCCATGCGCTGCTGCAACAGCGAGAAGTCCGTGCGGTCCCCGGAGAACGCCACGATCTCCCCGTCGACGGTGAAGTCCACCCGGTCCTGCACGGCGAGCGCCTCGACGATCTCCGGGTACGTGGCGTCGAGACGGTTGCCCGTACGGGAGTACAGGCGCACATCGTCCCCTTCCCGCACCGCCAGCGCGCGGATGCCGTCCAGCTTGCGCTCGAAGATCCAGTCGCCACCGGAGAAGACCCGTCTGTCGGTGAGGGTGGCGGCCATCGGCCGGGAGACCAGTTCGGCGCCCGGACGCGCCGGGCGCAGCAGTCGCTGCTCGTCGGCCGGGAGCGTCTTGAGCAGGTCCGCAGGCGGGTCCGGCATCGGGGTCAGCCCCTTCCGGTGTCCGTGACGGCCGGGGAGGAGACCTCGCCGTTCCTCTCCGCCCGGCCCGGTGCCGGGTACCCCATGACTCACTCCGGCACACGAATGACCCACGAGTGAGTGGGGTCAACAGGGGGTCGGCCCTGCGCCCCATCGGGTGCACCTCAAGCGCACCTGTTCGCGCTCGGGCGTCCCGAAGCGTGGGTGAGCTGAGCGGGGCCGAAGAGGTGCCTGTCGGCATGAACGGCCTCTACAGGACGGGTGTGCCGACGGTTGTACCCGGATGGCGAGCAAGGGGTGTCGCCGACGGCGGAGATGTTCCAGTCGTGTTCGATCAGCTCCGCTGAGTAGCTGCGACTGTACGCTCGCTCCCCGCCGACGTGCTTGTGGCATGAGTGGGTCGCCTGTCGCCGCCCGAACGGGTCGTGGACGGGCTGTGGAAGGGCTGCTGAACATGGGGGACATCGCGTGACGATCATCGGGACCGGGACGGATATCGGGAATCCGGTGGCACTCCACCGCGCGGGCACCGGCGCGCACGAGATCGCCGGGCAGACGCGCACCGTCGGCGCCCATCCCGTGGACGAGACGCGCTCGGCGTCCTGGGACTTCGGCAGCGGCGACTGGGACGGGCGGCTGGGCAGGGCGCTGACCGCTCTCACGGAGACCTGGTCGAGCCAGGTAGCGACGCTGGCGTCCGACTGCGACAACCTCGCCCGGCAGTGCGGTGGCTCAGGGCTGCTGTACCAGCGCATCGAGGCCGCGAACACACAGGCCATGCGCTCCTTGTCGAACGATCCCTCGCCCTTCGGCTAGGGCTGAGCCGGGCTCTCGACCGACCGTCACCGGAACGGGACCTGCACGTCAGCGCCATCGGCACCGTCACACCGCGCTCCGACCTTCCCCAGGGCAACGGCGACCGCGACGACCCCGACGGCCAGGCCGCCATCCGAGAGCAGCAGGAAGCCTGCGACGCCTTCGTCCGCCGCATCGAACACGTCCTGCAGCGCGCCGCCGACGCCGACGAGACCGCCTGCTGGGCGCTGCGCCGGGATGTCGGTGGGAGTCGGAGCGACTTCAACCCCAAGGTCGTCACCTCCCTCGACAATGCCGACTCCGTCCGCGCCGCCGAAGCCAAGAGGCGAGGACGAGACGCCCGTACGAGAGGTACGAGAGAGGACGGATGGGTCGGCACAAGTGATGCCGAGGCATCCGGCCCCGGAGCCGGGGCGTCGGTTTCCGGTGCCGACACCGGGGGCGGCAAGCTGGGCGAAGCCGAGGCGAGCGCTGAGCTCGGCCGCGCAAGCGCGGAGGGCTCCCTCACCGATGGCCCGATGAGACTCGCTGGTGAGGCCGAGGCGTACGCCGGTGCCAAGACGGGGGTGAGCGGCGGCGTCACCCACGAGGGGTTGCGAAGTGAGGTCGGTGCTTCCGCGGGCGGCGAAGCCTCGGCCAAGGGGCGTGCCGACCTCGGTCCCATCGGGGTGTACGGGCGGGCGGAAAGTATGGTGGGCGCCGAAGCCAGTGCTGCAGCCGGAGTCGGTGTCGATGGCGTGCAGTTGGGCGGTGCGGCGTTCGCGGGTGCGAAAGCAGGGGCCTCCGGAGGTGCGGACATCGGGGGAATCGGGGCGGGAGCGACAGTCGAGGGCTGGGCAGGCCCTGGCGCGGAGGCGACCATGACCTTCAGCAAGGACGCCGATGGCGCATGGCACTGGGCCCCCAAAGTCGGTGTCTCCCCCGTTCTCGGTGGCGCCGTGGGTTTTGAGATCACCGTCGACCCGCGGAAGGTCGCCGACACCGCCGACTCGGCGGCCGATGCCGTGGGGGATGCGGCCGGATGGTTCGCCGATGAAATCGGCAGCCGACTCCGATGAGCACTCCCGCAGTCCAGCGCCATACCGCCGTACTGCTGTACCCCCATACTGCCGCACCCCGTACTGAGGATGGCCCGAGATGCCCACAACCCTGCCCGTACCGATCCGGTTCGAGCTGCCGGACGGGTGGCGCGCCGCACCGCCGGATGCAGTCGGCGCACCGGGCGCCGCGTTCGTTGCGCGGCATCCGCAGCCGGATGCCGGATTCACCGCGAACATCACGATCGACGGCGAGTACCGCTCGGACGATGCGACGCTGCTCGAGATCGCGCAAGGGTCCGTGGAACGTCTGAGTCAGGCCGTCACATCGGTCGAGGTCACCGGCAGCCGCGAGTTCGGCTCGACGGCGGCACCCGGCTACACGCAGACGCTGGCCATCTCCGCCGTCGTCGGCGGAGTGCAACGGGACCTGACCCAGTCACAGGTCTACCTGTCCATGCTGGACGTCGCCGATACGCGCAAGCGGGCGGTGGTGCGCCTAATCCTGGCGGCCACCGCACTGCAGCATGCTTCTGTGCTGCGCGATTTCCAGGACTTCATACACACGGTCCGCCCGGGCGCCGACGCCGCCTCGTAGCGAGCGAGCCGACGAAGCGGCAGACACTGCACCGTTCATCATCTCGACACGAGACTCAGGAGGTCGAAGCTGTGGGACTGTTCGACAAGCTGACCGGCACCAAGCGACCCGCCGACGGGGTCGAGCCGCGCCCGGTCGAGGAGGTGTGGGCGGCGCTACTGGGTGTCAACCGGCCCGATGCACCGTACGTCGTCCGCGAGGGCGCCGCGGACGACGCCGACCTGGTGGCGGAGTGGCGGATGGCGGAGCCGGCCTGGCAGGTCGTCTTCGTGGAGTCACAGTTGACTCGGGCCGTCCGCATCCGCATGCGTCTCGTTCCGAAGAGCTGCGAAGTGCGCGCCCTCGAGGAGTCGTGGGAAGTCACCCGGGTGGGCAACCCTCCGCAGCTCAGGATGTCGGGGTCCTACTCGCGCGGGCCGGACCGAACGGTCTCACGTCATTACGTGGTCAGGCGTGGGGAGAACGGCAGCCTCGAGAAGACGGAGACCTTCCGCTTCAACAGTGCGGACTTGCGCGACCCCCTGCAGGACGCCGTCCTCAGGTCGGGCTGGGTCTGGCGCGGAGTGCTTGGCGCGCTCTGAGGAGGCCGACGTGATGGCTGGACAGATGGCGCGGTCAATGGCCAAGAGTACTTCTGCCAGCGGGCGGCCAGCGCCGCTCTCACCACACACCGAGAGCACGCATCGAACGCCGCTCCTTCTTCCACGGAGATCAGGGGGCCATCGGGGACCGTCAGGAACGCCCTACCGTGCGTCGGGCAGTGACGCCGTGAGGTGCTCCCACGCCTCGTGCTCATGCTGCCCGACGGTTCCGAACTGTGTGATGACCGCGACGCAGCGCCCGTCCTCGTCGTCGAGTTCGAGTGCCGAGGTCGGGCCGTGCGCCGCCGTCGCGCGGACGAGGTGGCAGGCCCGGACCCCGGCGAGGGCGATCTCCACCGAGCTGTCCGCGAACGCCGCGAACACCCGCCCGCCGACGGTGAGGTCGGTGACGTGCACGCGGCCGCCGCACGCCTGCACCGCCGCCGGGGCGAACACCGCGACGCCGATCGGCAGCCCGACCGAGCAGACGTGGTCGAGCACCGCGGGTACGACGCCGACGTCGATCGGGCGGTGCTCACCGCGGTACCGGTCGAACGCGTGACGCCGGGCGGCCCCGCCGTCCGCGAGGATCGCGTCGAGTTGGGCGAGCTGGTCGCCGTTCTCCCACGCCGGTACCTCCGGGACCGCAGACGCCCTGGCGACCGGTGCCCCCGCGTCGACCGTGCCGACGAGTCCGGCCAGCAGCCGGTCCCCCTCGGACAGCAGTCGTCCCTGGTGCACGGTCCGTCCGTCCGCGTCCAGCAGGCGCAGGACGACCGAGCCGGTGCCCTTGTCGTGCTCGACCACGGCCGAGGCGACGCCGCCGGGGTCGATACGCAGGGTGATCGACCCCGGCTCGACGGCGAACGCGTCGCCGCGCAGGCTCGGGACCGCGTAGCTGCCGGCCTGGTCGATCTGTGCGACCGGCCCTCCCGTGACCGCCTGGACGTACCGGAAGAGCGTCAGGCACCGCGCCAGCTCCGGCATCCGCGCGTCGATCAGCCGCACGCTGCTGGTCCGCCGGCCACAGCAGCCTTCGAACGCGCAACCGCCGTCGGCGTCCCGTCGCTGCCCGGGATGGTGGTCCGCCATGGTCAGTACACGTCCCGTACGTAACGCTTCGACCGGCGCAGGTCCGCGAGGTACTCCGCGGCGTCGTCGCCACCGCGCCCGCGCTGCTCGGCGATGACGCCCAGCAGGGCCGCCTCGACGTCCTTGGCCATGCGGGAGGCGTCGCCGCAGACGTAGACGTGCGCGCCGTCCTCGAGCCACGCGTACAGCTCGCGCGACCGCTCGCGCATCCGGGTCTGCACGTAGACCTTCTCGGCCTGGTCGCGGGAGAAGGCGAGGTCGAGCTCGGTGAGCACGCCGCGCTCGCGCAGGTCGGTCAGCTCCTCCTCGTACACGAAGTCGGTGGCGCGGTGCTGGTCGCCGAAGAACAGCCAGTTGCGGCCGGAGGCGCCCCGCGCGGCCCGCTCGTGCAGGAAGCCGCGGAACGGGGCGATGCCCGTGCCCGGACCGATCATGATCATCGGAGCGTCGTCGTCCGCGGGGACGCCGAAGGAGGCGTTCGGCTGGAGGTAGATACCGGCGGCGCCCTCCTCGCCGATGCGGTCGGCGAGGTAGGACGAGGTGACGCCCTCGTACCGGCGGTCCCGGCTGCCGTAGCGGACGGACGCCACGGTGAGGTGGATGCGGTCCGGGTGGGCGAGCGGGCTGGAGGAGATCGAGTACTGGCGTGCCTGCAGCGGACGCAGGAACGGGAGGAGCTCGTCGAGGCCCGGGGCGGCGGACCCCGCGTCGCGCAGCAGGTCGAGCACGTCGCGGTCCCAGAGCCAGTTGTCCAGCTCGGCGCGGTCGCCGCGCGCGACGACCGAGGCGAGTTCGCTGGTCGGCGCGCGCTGCACGAGGTCGGCGATCAGTTCCTTGGAGGGGGTACGGATCTCGCGCTCCGTGCGCAGCAGTGCGGCGAGCGGACGGCCGTCGGCCTCCTCGTCGCCGCTCGCGCCGAGGTGCGCGAGGAGCTCGCCGACGAGGACGTCGTCGTTCACGGGGACGACGGCGAGCGCGTCGCCGGCCGCGTACGTGATGCCGCTGTCACCGAGGTCGAACTCGTAGTGCCGGATCTCCTTCGCGCTGCCCGGCGCGGACAGCAGCCGGTTGACGGCGAGCCGCGAGCGGTACGGGTTGCGCTTGTTCCACTGCGAGCGGGGCCGGGCGGCGGCCGGGGCGGGAGTGACCTGCGCGGCCGCCGCCGGGTCGGCACCGGTCTCGGCCGCGAGCCGCTCCAGGACCGCCGCCGTCCACGCCGCCGCGGGCTCCTCGAAGTCGACGTCGCAGTCCACGCGGTCGTACAGCCGGGTCGCCCCGAGCTGTTCCAGCCGGGTGTCGATCAGCTTCGCCGCCTGGCAGAAGTCGTCGTACCCCCGGTCGCCGAGTCCGAGGACCGCGTACCGCAGTCCTTCCAGACGCGGTGCCGTGGCGGCCTGCAGCGCCTCCCAGAACAGCCCGGCGTTGTCGGGCATCTCGCCCTCGCCGTACGTCGAGGCGACGACGAGCACGTGCGACATCGCGGCGAGCCGCTCGGGCGTGACGTCGTCGAGCGCGGTGGCCCGGCCGCCGAGGCCCTGGGCGCGGGCGCCGGACACGAGCTCCCCGGCGAGGGACTCGGCGTTGCCGGTCTGCGTGCCGAACAGCACGTCGACGGTGGTCGTGGGCGCGTCGGAGGCGGTGGTGCCCCGGCGCCCGGCGGCCGCGATACCGGCGAGGAACCCGGCGAGCCAGGACTCCTGCGCGGCGGAGAACGGCGCGTCGGCCGGGATGAGGGCCCCGGTGGGGGGCATGGGAGACCCGGTGGGGGACATGAGGGGCCCGGTGGGTGGCATGAGCGTCACGTGGTCACCGCCTCGGTGGGGGGCTGCGGAAGGTGGGCGTGGCGGGCGGCGATGTCGTCGAGGGCCGCGGTCGCGAGGAGCTCGTCGAACCGGGCGGCGCGGACGCGGCCGGCGTTCTTCGCGTTCTGGTGGACGATCCAGCCGTAGGTGCCGGGAGCGTCCACGCTGAGGTTGTTGCGTTGCTTCAGCGCCCGCTTGTAGTCGTCCAGGCGCTTGACCGCGATGAGCGTGGCCAGCTCCCCGTCGTCGAAGCGGTCCAGCGTGGAGCGCAGGTACTTCACCACGCGCTGCTTGACGAAGAAGTCCTCGGTGAGCACCAGGTTGCGGACGGCCTCGGCGACGCGTGGGTCGTCGGGTCCGGTCGCGCCGGGCACCCGCTGGAGGGCGAGGTCCTGCGCGGCGCCGAGCACGGTGTACGAGGACAGCAGCGAGAACATGTCGTCGCTGCCCTGGTCGCCGAGGGCCGGGGCCCGGCCGCCGAGCACGGTGCGGCGGTCGCGGTAGTCGACCTTGAACGCGCGCAGCTTGTCCGTCGCGATCGAGGTCGCGAGCTCGTCCAGGAGCTGCGTACGGGTCGCCGCGGCGAGGATCTCGGTGGCGTCCTGGTACAGCAGCAGCGCACGCGGCATCCCGCAGTACACGTGCTGCCGCTCGGCGTCCCAGTCCTCCAGGAGCCGGGCCGCGAGCGGAGACCCGGTGGCCTCCACGTGCCAGGCCAGCAGCAGTTTCACGGCCGCCTCGTGGAAGGCGCCGTGCGCGGTGTCGGTCACCGGGAACACCAGCAGCGAGTCGGCGCTCACCCGCCGCGCCACCTCGCCCGAGGGGTCGTACTGGTAGAGGAACCCGCCGCTCATGCCGTTGCCGAGGCCCTTGCCGAAGCCGCCCAGGTTGAGCACGGTGCCGCCGGTCATGTACTCGCAGCCGAAGTCGCCGAGCCCCTCGACGACCGCGGTCGAGCCGGAGTTGCGCACGGCGAACCGGTCGCCGGCCTCGCCCTGCACGAACGTCCGGCCACCGGTCGCGCCGAACAGTGCGAAGTTCCCGATCAGCACGTTGCCGCCGCGTTCGTCGCTGCCGCCGCCGGGCGCCCGGACGATGATCCGGCCACCGCTCTGGCTCTTGCCGACGCCGTCGTTGGCGGTGCCGGTGTGTTCGAGCGTGATGCCGTCGTTGCAGAAGACGCCGTACGACTGTCCGGCGGACCCGGTGGTGCGGATCCGCACGGCGTCGTCGACGAGGCGGCGCCGGCCCCGGTCGTCGACCGTCACCGCGGGCACGTCGGCCTTCTCCAGCTCGTGGTTGAGGAGCCGCTCGACGTCGATGCCGAGCTGCCCGCCGACCGACTTGTCGCTGTTGCCGAGGTGGACGCCCTCGACCAGCAGCGACGGCTCGCGCCGGTCCAGGAGGGCGGCCCGGACCTGCTCGATCAGCGCGTCATCGGTGGTGTAGTCCTTCTCCAGGTACTCCGGGTCCGTGACGACCTTCTCGGGCACGCGCGCGAGCAGTCGGCGCACGTCGAGGCGGCCGACGCTCGCCGGGTGGTCGAGGAGCTGCAGCAGGTCCGTGCGTCCCCGCGCCTCCCGCAGGGACCGCAGCCCCAGCCGGGCGAGGATCTGCCGGACGTCGTGCGCGATGTTGAGCAGGTACTGCGCCAGCGCGCGCGGGTCGCCCTCGAACGCCTCGGGGTTCGTGGTGAGGCCGGCGGGGCACTTCACGTTGCAGTTCTTCGCCATGACGCAGCCGAGCATCATCAGCGCGGTCGTGCCGAACTCGAAGCTGTCGGCGCCCAGCAGGGCCGAGGTGACCACGTCACCGCCGGTCTGGTGGGCCCCGGAGCAGCGCAGCACGACCTTCTGCCGCAGCCCGTTCGCGAGCAGCGCCTGGTGCACCTCGGCGACGCCGATCTCCGCCGACCGTCCGGCGTACTTCAGGCTGGTGACGGCGGCGGCACCCGTACCACCGGTGTTCCCGGCGACGTTGATGACGTCCGCGCCGGCCTTGGCGACGCCGACCGCGATGGTGCCGATGCCCTCCGAGGACACCAGCTTCACGATCACCCGGACCCGGGCGGCCTTGCAGTCGTGGATGAGCTGCGCGAGGTCCTCGATCGAGTACGTGTCGTGGTGCGGCGGCGGCGAGATCAGCTCGATGCCCGGGGTGCCGCCGCGCGCGGCGGCGATGTCGACGGTGACCTTCGGCGCGGGCAGCTGGCCGCCCTCTCCGGGCTTCGCCCCCTGCCCGATCTTGATCTCCAGCTCCTCCAGCATCGGGTCGGCGAGGTAACCCGCCCAGATGCCGAACCGGCCGGACGCGAACTGCTTGATGCGGGAGCCGCGGATGGTGCCGTACCGGGTGTGGTGCTCGCCGCCCTCACCGCTGTTCGACATCGCGCCGACCATGTTGGTGCCGTGCGCGACGGCCTCGTGCGCGGTCGCCACGAGCGCGCCGTGGCTCATCGCCCCGGAGGCCAGCGAGCGGGTGATCTCGTGCGCGGGCTGCACCTCGTCGAGGGAGACGCTGTCGGGCGCGGCGTCGAGGAGGGCGAGCAGGCGGGCGACCGCGCCGGTGGCGGCGACGGTGACACCGTCGGCGTCGGCGGCGAGAGTCTCGGCCTCACCCAGGCGCGCCAGCCCTTCGCCGAGCGCGGCGTGCCGTTCGGCGCCGTCGGGCCCGGGGGAGGTGAGCCGGAGCCGGAAGGAGGAGTCGCAGGAGTCGCCGACGGCGGTCACGGCCACCCCGCGCACGGTGACACTCGCGTTGCCGTCGGTGGAGAACCGCCCCAGCTCACGGGCGAACTCCTGCGCCGAGCCCAGCCCCGTGACGTCCGCGGGCAGCGCGAGCACGTCCCGCAGCGCGGACGGCCGGCGCGACCGCTCCTCGTGCGTGGTCCGCAGGAAGGCCCGGTACCCGGGCGTGATCCGGAAGGCGTCGATCTCGGCCTCGCTGAGCGCGTCGTACCCGGTGTTCCGGTACGCGGTGTCGCTGATGCCGAACGCGTCGTCGAGCTGCCCGAGCGTGAGCAGCCGCAGCGCGTCGGGGTCACCGGGCCTGCCGAACTCGGCCGGCTCCTCGGTCATGTCCCCGAACCCGCGCACGGCGGACACCCCGAAGGAGTGCCCGGCCCCGTCCGACCGCTCCTTGAACAGCCCGAGCAGCGGAATCTGCTGCTCGCTCTCCACGGTCCGGGCCCGCTCGTGCCACTGGGTCGCGGCCTGCGCGATCCGGGCGAACCCGACACCGCCGACCGGGGCCTCCATGTACGGGACGATCCGCGCGAAGACGTCATCGCGGGTGTCGAGGTAGTTCGGCTCGAAGAACGCGCCGCCGATGTAGCTCTCGGCGGTGCAGAGCCCGACCCGCCCCATGGTCTTGGCCAGGGACTTCTCGGCGGCCTTGCGGAACTTGGCGAGTGCCCGGTCGGTCTCGGTCTTCTCACCCGCGGGCGCCGGGGCGCTCGGGAACCGCTCCTCGGCGCGCAGCCGGGCGCTGAGGCTGTAGACGGCGGAGGCGCCGAAGCCGAGCGCGGTCGCGACGTGGTGCGACGAGGGCAGCTGACCGCTCTCGGCGACGATCGAGACGCGCAGCCGCAGCCCGGTCTCGATGAGCCGCTGGTTGACGGCGGCGACAGCGAGGACGACGGGCAGCGGCGCCCGGGTGGACGAGACCGCCCGGTCGCTGAGCAGCGCGATGCCACCCTGCTCGGCGGCGAACCGCTCGACGTCGTCGCAGAGCCGCTCGATCGCGGACCGCAGCGCGTCGGCGTTGCCGGTCTCGTCGCCGGACACGGGCTCGTACAGCATGGCGAACCGTTCCAGCGGCACGATCCGCTGGTCGCGCAGCCGCACCATGTCGAGGTGTCCGAGCACGGGCGAGGACACGACGAGCTGCCGGCCGTTCGCGTCCCCCGTGCCGTCGGGCTTCGGGCCGAGCGCGACCCGCATGCTCATGCCGTCGGCCTCGCGGATGCTGTCCAGCGGCGGGTTCGTGACCTGGGCGAAGCGCTGCGAGAAGTACTTCGCCATGCCGCCCTCGGTGTCGCTGAGCGCGTTGATGGCGTTGCCGTAGCCCATCGCGGAGATCCGCTCCGACCCGTCGGCGAGCATCGGGTCGAGCATGAACCGGAAGCTCTCCTGGTTCAGC
>NZ_JAVRHI010000228.1:0-29086 GCF_034105845.1 Streptomyces sp. CRN 30
GCGCCCGAGGACGGACCGGGCGCCGCTCTGCTGGGCGGCGTCCTCCTCACCGGCGCACCCGGTGGCGAGGGCGGTGACGGGGACGGACCGGGCGGGCCCGCCTGCTACGGCGGGCCCGCGACGCGGGGGCGGAGGGCGGCCGCCGGGCGGCCGTGAGCTTCACTCTCCCCGGGATTCCGCGCCTTGGCCGGCGTCCGTTCAGAACAGGCTGAGCAACGCCTCCGCCGGGTCCGTCAGGCCCGTGCCCCCGTCCGGGAGCGGGAGTTCGAACCAGACCGTCTTGCCGCGTGGCGTCCGCCGCGATCCCCAGGCCGCGGAGAGCAGGCCGACCAGTTGCAGCCCGCGGCCGCCCTCGTCGGTGTCCCGGGCGCGGCGGCGGCGCGGCTGCACCAGACCCGCGTCCCACACCTCGCACACCAGCGTCCGGTCCAGCAGCAGCCGCAGCCGGATCTCGCCCTCCCCGTACCGGAGGGCATTGGTGACCAGCTCACTGACCAGCAACTCCGTGGTGTCCACCAAGGGTTCGAGGTCCCACGACAGCAGCTGCCCGCGGGTGTACTCCCGGGCGCGGCCGACGCTGCGCGGCTCACGGGGCAGGGTCCAGTCGCCCACCGACTCGGCCGGCAGCCCCTGGACACGTGCCATCAGCAGGGCGATGTCGTCCTCGCCGTGGTGCGTGTCGAGGGTGTTGAGGACCTGGTCGCAGACATCCTCCAGCGGGAGGGAGGGATCGGTGAGCGCCCCGACGAACGCCTGCAGGCCCTCGTCCAGCGGATGGTCCCGGGATTCGACGAGCCCGTCCGTGTAGAGCGCGAGCAGGGCGCCCTCGGGCAGCTCGACCTCGACCTCCTCGAAGGGCTCCCCGCCGACGCCGAGCGGCATGCCCGGGGGGACGTCCAGCATCAGCGCCTGCTCGCCGGGCTCGACCAGCACGGGCGGCAGGTGGCCGGCGTTGGCGAAGGTGCAGCGGCGGGTCACCGAGTCGTACACCGCGTACACACAGGTGGCGAGGTACACCTCGGAGAGGTCGGCGTCCCGGGGCCGGCCGGCCGTGCGGGAGGCCTGCCGGACGCCTCCCGGGGAGCCGGGGCCGAACCCCTGGGAGGGGGCCCCGGGCGAACCGAGGCCGCGCGCGATCTCGTCCAGCGCCGAGAGCACCTCGGCGGGCTCGAGGTCGAGCAGGGCCAGGGTGCGGACGGCGGTGCGCAGTTCGCCCATGGCGACCGCGGCGCGCAGTCCGCGGCCCATCACGTCGCCGACGACCAGTGCCGTGCGGTGCCCGGGGAGCTCGATGACGTCGAACCAGTCGCCGCCGACCTCGGTGGCCGCGTTGCCGGGCAGGTAGCGGCAGGCGATGTCCAGGCCGGACGCCACGGGGTCGCCCGGCGGCAGCAGGGAGCGCTGCAGGATCAGCGCCCGCTGGTGCTCGCGGCGGTACAGCCGGGCGTTGTCGATGCAGACCGCCGCGCGCGCGGCCAGCTCCATCGCGAGCTCGCGGTCCCGCTGGCCGAACGGCTCGCTGCCCTTCGTACGGGAGAACTGGACGAGGCCCACCACCGTGTCGTGGGCGACCATCGGGACGGCGAGCGAGGACTGGACGAGCTGGCCGTCCTCGGCGGGAACGTGCTGGGGGCGGGCGGCCCGCAGGGCGTCCGCGCACGGGGAGTTGAAGGGGTAGTGGTGGACCGCGCCGACGGGGACGGGCGCCGGGCCGCCGACGAAGGGCGCGTCGGAGACGGCGGAGGCGAAGGCGACCCGGCGCAGCTCGGCGCTCCCGTCGGCGAGGCCGGGCGGGGTCTCGTCGCCGACCAGGAGCGCCTGGTACAGGTCCACGCTGGCAAGGTCACAGAAGCCGGGGACGACCACGTCGAGGAGTTCGCGGGCGGTGGTCTCCAGGTCGAGGGAGTTGCCTATCCGGGCGCCGGCCTCGTTGAGCAGGGCGAGGTTGCGCCGGGCGGCGGCGGCCTCACGCGCGGCGGTGCGGCGTTCCGTGACGTCGGTGCCGAGCCAGGCGACGCCGATGGGACGGCCGGTGCCGCTGTGCACGCGGTAGAGGTTGATGGACCAGTGCCGGCGCTCGTCGGAACCGGGCACGAAGCCCGTGATGTGCATGTCGGTGATCGACTCGCCGGTCTCCAGGACCCGGCGCAGGGTCGCGGTGACGCGTTCGGCCTCCGGCGAGGTCAGGTAGTCGCGGACGCCGCGCCCGCGGTGGTCGTCGGGGGTGCCGCCGAAGGTGGAGGCGAAGCGCTCGTTGGCGCGCCGGACGCGCAGGTCCTTGTCGATCAGCAGGAAGCCGAAGGGCGATTGGCCGAAAATCGCCTGCGAGGCGGCGAGGTCGGTCTCGATCCGGCGGAGGGTGCGCACGTCGACCACGATGCAGACGGCGGCCCGTTCGCCGTCGTCCGTGGTGGTGGGCATCACATAGACCTCGGCGAGACCCTCGGTCTCCGCGGGCCCGGGCGTCCGGAACGGGATGACTCCGGTCCACTCGCGGCCGTCGAGAATTTCGGCCATCTTGCGCTGGCCGCGGTCGTGCAGATCGGGCGTGACGAAGGCCGCGATCGGGTCCATGCCGACGGCGCGCTCGGCAGGGATGCCGAATATCTGTTCGGCGCGCAGGCTCCACTGGTCGACGAGCCCGTCGGGGCCGATCGAGAACGAGGCGACCCTTATGTAGTCGTACATGTTGCCGGGCGGGCTGGTCTGCCAGAGGGACTCACCGGACGCCTCGCCGGACATGCCGTCGGCATCGGCCGTGACACCGCTCACCGCGGGCAGGCCGCGCCCCGCGCCGTGGCTCGTGTCATCAGACGCGTGGGCCGCCGCACGGCCCCCTCTGTCGCGTGTGCCGCCGCGCGGCGGTTCGCCCGCGACGGCGCCACCGGCCGCGCCGGTCTCCGCGCCGTCCGACGGGTCATCCGACTCCGTGGCCTTCGCTGGTATCTCGCTCACGCGAACCGTCCCCTCCAGCTCACCGCGTCCGGCTTCGGTCACCGGGGGCGGCTGCCCGCAGTATCCAGCACTACGGCGCCGCATGACACGGTGTTCACGATCACAGCACGGTCCCGATGGTTTTTGGACCCGTCGGGCCATACTCCCAGTCTTCTAACCAGGTGGTGCCCCCTCCAACCAAACACCTCCGACGACACCGCTGGCCGGAATCCGACGCTCGGTGTGCGCCCCGGGGAGCCTCCCCGTCACCCACCGTGCTTCAGCCGGGCACGGCCAGCTCGAACCACACGGTCTTGCCGGCCGCTTCCGGCCGGGTCCCCCAGGCCCGCGAGGAGCGGGCCAGGAGCAGCAGACCGCGGCCGCTCTCGTCGTCGGAGCTCGCCGTACGCTCGCGGGGCGGGTCCCGCAGCGGATCGGAGACCTCGACCAGAACGACACCCAGGGGACCCGCGGGACGGACGAGGCGCACACCGATGGGTCCGGTCGCGTGCCGCAGCGAATTGGTCACGAGTTCACTCACCAGCAGGGCGGCGACATCGGCGACCGATCCCAGGCCCCAGGCGCCCAGCCGGTTCCGTACCGCGTGGCGGGCGGAGCGGACGGCGCCGGGTTCGGCCGGGAACGTCCAGGTGACGCAGTCGCCTTCGGTGTCGATCACGCCGATCACTTCCCGGGCCAGCAGCGGAGGATGTCCGGTTTAACGGGGTTAATTGCCACATACCCGATATCGGCTTCCGAGTACCGCGCACGCGAGCGCACTGTGGCACGAACGGCGTACAAGGAGCACGTGCGACGGTCCTCGTGCCTCGCGTCGGCCGAGGGGGCGCGGAGGCACGGACAGCGCGTGCGGACGAGGACCGAGACCCCCGGCCCCGCTCAGCGCGCCTGCGAGCCCTCCCTCCCCCAGGCCAGCCGTACCGTCTCCATGACGGCCGGTACGTCCTGCTCCAGCCAGTCGACGTCCCACACCTCGTCCGGGGTGAGCCAGCGCAGCTCGTCATGGTCCTCGAGCGGTCTGGGCTCGCCGGCCAGGAGGTGGGCGGTCCACACCCACAGGACGAGGCTGGCCTTCAGGGGCCACTCGCCGGGCACGCGCTCGGCTGGCCGCGCCTCGACACCGAGTTCCTCGCGCAGTTCCCTGACGAGGGCCTGCTCGGGGGTCTCCCCGGGCTCGACCTTGCCGCCGGGGAGCTCCCAGCGTCCGGCCAGCTCGGGCGGTGCACTACGACGCGCGGCGAGCAGACGCCCGCCGTCCAGCAGGGCGGCTCCCACCACCACGATCGGTTCGGTCATGCGCGGGAGCCTACGGGAGCCGGGCGGGGTGGTTCACGGGAGCCGGGCGGAGCCCTGGCCGGAAGCCGGGCACCGGACGCCGCGTACCCCACGCACCGGGCAGCGGACACCGGGCGCCGGTCCGAGCGGCTCAGTTGCCGCCGTTCCGCCTGCCCTGCCCGATGTTCTCCACCCAGTAGAGCTGCCTGGGCTGTCCGCTCTTGTCGAGGCTGTCCGCGATCCGCTGGGCCTCGGCCCTGGTCGCGTACCTGCCCACGCGGTAGCGATTGCCGTTGTCGTCCTGCCTGACGACGAGCCAGGGGAGAGTGGTCGTGCTGTCGTTCATCGCGCCCCTCCACTTCCCTGTCCCGGCCCTCGCCGTGCCCCACCTAAGGAAACCGCACCTCGCATATGCCTGAGCGTACGCCTAACCTTCACTCAGCGAATACGGCTTCTCACGAAGAGGTACGCAACCGGCCATGCCGCGGAGGGCTCAACCGATCGAACGCGCCGTCGACCGCCTCCTTCGCGCCCCCATGGCGCTTCGGCAAGCGGCGGGCGAACTGCGGGGAGCAGCGACGGAGCAGGGGCCGCATGCTCCCCGGTGCGGTCACGAGAACGGCCAGATTCCAACTACCGGCACCCTGGGACCACTTGACGGCGGCGATGCCGCCGGTCACCACCGCCCGGGCCCTTCCGGGCCGTCCCCGCCCGCGGGAACGCCCCGCTATCTCACCGGCAAGTGGTAGGACACCTGGTAACGATCGGCCGGGATCACCACGTCCGCCGTCTCCACCGGGCGGCCCGAGGCGTAGTAGGTGCGCCGGACCACCAGGACGACGTGGCCGGGCACGCCGCCCAGCACCAGGAGCTCCTCCGCGAGGCCGGGGCGGGCGCCGACCTCCTCGGTGACGTTGTCCACGACCACGTCGATCGCCGCCATGCGCTCGACGACGCCCATCCCGCCGAGCGGCCCTTCCTCGGGCAGCATCACCGGCGTACGGCCGGTCACGGCGAGCGGCTCCCACGACGTGGAGAGCATCATCGCCTCGCCGGCGTCCCGGAACAGGTACGCGGTGCGCATCACCCGGTCCCCCGGCCGGATGGCCAGCCGCTCGGCGACGGCCGCGCTCGCCTCGGTCTGCTCGCTGCGCGACTCCCAGGTGCCGCGCGCGGAGGCGTCGGCCTGCTCCTGCCGGAAGGGCGTGGCACCCCCGGAGGGCCGGTAACCGGAGCGCGCCACCCGGCGGGGCTCGGGCCGCTCCCGCACGTACGTGCCGGATCCGGAGCGGCCCTCCACGAGCCCCTCGGCCATGAGCACCTTGCGCGCCTCCAGCGCGACCGTGTCGGAGACGCCGTACTCCTCGCGGATGCGTGCCTGTGACGGGAGCCGGGTGCGGGGCGGGAGTGAACCGTCGACGATCTTCTTGCGGAGATCCCCCGCAACGCGCAGGTACGCCGGCTGCTCACCGAATGTCACGGGCCGCTCCCATCAGGTTGTACAGACAGCAACAGCGTGGCAACCCGGGGTTCCGCCATGCAAGCAAAGGCCAGGGAATCACTCGATGTGATGACATAAGGCGGGCGGTGGCATACCCAGGCGCTTTCTCCCCGCCGCGGCTCCCGTCACACCACCGTGCCGGGCCCGTCCGCGCCGTCGCCGCCCGCGCCGTCGCCTTCGGACCACTCGTCCTCGTACACAGGCGGTGTCGTGGCGAGGCCCAGAGCCTTGCGCGCGGTGACCGTCGCGGGGCCTTCGACGAGCGCGTTGTCCTGGTCGTAGTGCCGGTGGAAGGCGTCGGCGTCGCCGGCCAGGGCCGCCTCGGCCCACTCCGCGCGGGCGTCCTCCAGGGCCTCCACATGGGCGGCCACCTGCTCGGCCGCGTCCGCGGGCCACTCGTGCCCGCGCAGCATCCCGATCTGCTCGCCGAGGGCCTCGTCGATCCGGGACGCCCAGCCCTTGTAATCCTCCAGGGCGCCCTCGACGGAGAACTGCTCGGTCGAGGGGCCGGTCGCCAGGGCCTCGTACAGCACGGCGTCGGCCTCCAGGTACGCCAGTTGGTCCGCGTCCAGCGTCGTCCCGTCGGCGCGCAGCGAGCCCGTCAGGCTGCCCTCCACGTCCACGTGGGCGAACATGCAGGTGATCTCGCGGTCCCCGAACTCCCAGCTCTCGCGCGTGGGCGTGAAGTAGTAGACGTCGACGTCGGACGGCCAGGCCCACCGGTCCATGACATAGGTGTCCGCCAGCTCGTAGCACCGTTCGTCGGCGACCTCGGCGACCGCGTCGTCGCCGGGCCAATCCCTGTCGGGCAGAGTGACGTTGCTGAAGACCTCACCGTCGTGCTCCGCACTGCACGGCACCGTGTCGACGTCGTACGTGTACCCCTCGAGTGAGCCGCTCGGCTCGGTGAAGCACTCCCCCACCTCCAGCGAGAAGGTGGTGCCGCTGCCGCGCGCCGCCTCCTCGAAGCCCTCCCAGAAGGAGCGGGCGCCGCCCGTGGCGAAGAAGAGCGCCAGCAGGAGGGCGCCGACGGCCGACACCGCGATCCCGCCGATCGCCAGGCCCCTGCCGCGCTCACCCCGCTTCTTGATCTGCGCGAGCGCGATGACGCCGAGGACCAGTCCGACGAGCGGCAGGAAGCACAGGAAACCGAGCACGAGCGCGGCGATGGCCAGGCCGTTGACGGGCGGGGGCATGCCGTACGGGGTGCCGTTCCCCGGCGGCCAGGGCTGATGCGGATACGGGTGGGGGTGGTACGGGTACGGCTGTTCGGCGCCCGCGGGCGGGTACGGGCCCTGGGGTTCCTGGGGCCCTGGGGGCGGGGGTATGGCCACGGGTGCCGACGCCTCTCGTCGAAGACACGGACATCAGCGGGAACTGACGTACGACTTGGGCGCATGGTAGGCGGGGGACGAACAGGGTCGGAACGTGGGCGGGAGGCGTGCGCCCATGCGGGCTGAACGTCCCGAGCGCCGTGTGAACCCCGACGACCAGCAGGGCTCACCCGCAAGGAGGAGGAGCCGGCGCCGGGAACAGCGGGGCGGACTCCGGCACGGACGCCACCCCCTCGGCATCACCCGCGAACACCGCCGACTCCTGCGAGTCCTCCCGACGAGACCCACTCCCGCTCACTGCCCGCCGAGATCGACGTCCCCGTCTCCGACGGCTCCACCCCCGACGGCATCAGGGTCGATCCGGTCGGCACCGGCAAGCAGACGTACCGGCACCTCCGCTCCCGCGTACCGCCCGGACCCCGTATCAGCTGTGGTCAGCGAAGTACGGGAGTACCTGTTCGCCGAAGGTACGGATGGACTCCATGACGATGTCGTGCGGGACGGTCCCCATCTGCATGACCAGGATCAGTTCGTCGACGCCGGCCTGCTGGAACTGCTCGACCCGGCGACGGCAGACCTCGGGACTGCCGATGACGTCCGTCAGGGGCGCGCCGGGGTCGTGCCGGGCGGCCATGGCCCGTTCGAGTTCCTCCTCGGGCAGGGGGCCGGTGTCCAGACCCAGGTCGCCCAAGGGCCGGTCCTCGCTGCCGTAGTACTTCATCTGCGACTGCGAGAAGAAGCGGGCGCCCCTGAAGCCGTACTCACAGGCCTCGCGGTCGTCCTCCAGCACGAGGCTCATCGGCGTACAGGCGTAGTGGTCGGTGACGCTTCCACCGATGGGATCGGCCCCCGCCACCGCGTCGCGGTACTGCCGCACGCGCTGGGTCAGCTTCTGCTGGGTGCCCGCCGAGAAGTTGAGGGCGCCCAGGCCGAGGGCGCCCGCCTCCCGCGCACTCGACGGTGTGCTGCAGGCGGCGAACATCGGCGGCTGCGGCTTCTGCACGGGCTTGGGCACGATCTGGGTCGGCGGAATGTCGAAGAACTTGCCGCGCCACTCGAAGACGTCGTCCTGCCACATGCGCGGAATCATCCGCTGGGCTTCCAGCCACTCGTCCGACAGGGCGGGGATGTCGCACTCGAACGCCTGCTGCTCGGTGCGGGTGCCGCTCTTGCCCGAGCCCCAGTTGACGCGGCCGTTGGACAGGATGTCCAGGGTGGCCACGCGCTCCGCCACGCGTATCGGATGGTTGTAGCGGTGCGTGGTGAGACTGACGCCGTGGCCGATGCGCACGTTACTGGTCCGCGCCGCCACGAAGGAGAGGAACACCTCGGGTGCGGAGCTGTGCGCGTACTCACGCAGTCCGTGGTGCTCCACCGCCCATATCGCGTGATAGCCGAGCTGGTCGGCGAGAACCGCCTGTTTCACCGAATCGTGGAAGATGTCCTGCTCTCTACCGTCGGTGGGCGAGGATAACTGCATTTCGAAGAACAGGGAGAATTTCATGGCGGGAACCTCGGAATTACTGAGACGGTCGCTGATTCCACTCACATAATGTTGCCGTCTTGATCCCTCGGGATCGTAGCAGAGACCTCGAAAGCAGATGGTGGGTTTTTGTCTCACGTGGCGAGTTCCATGCAGAGTGCAACCACCGAGGATGTGGCAGGCCGGAGCGCATGACACCCGAGGTGTGGGGGCCCAGCAGCCCGGTCTCGCCGGCAAGGGCGGAACCGATATGGTGTCCTGCCTGAATTACGCATCGCCGCCGCGGGATTTCCCCTCGCTCGCAGGCCGGTCGAATCTCTCCGTCGGGTCGGCCGCCTCGAGCTGTTCCCCTGTTCGTCTTTGTGAGATCACGGGGCCGGTGATCGCCAGGAATTTCCCTGCACGTCAAGGAGCGCCAGTCATGGTCGATCACATCGTCATCGGAGCCGGGCCCGTGGGCAGCGCCGTCGCCCGCCTCCTCGCCGAGGACGGACAGCGCGTCGGAATCGTCAGCGAGAGCGGCGGCGGCCCGGAGCACCCCCTGATCGAACGCCGGGGCGGCGACGTCGGTGACGCGGCACAGCTCACGGAACTGACCCGCGGGGCGACGGTTCTCTACAACTGCGTGAACCTGCCGCTCACCAGCTGGACGGCGAGGCTGCCCGCGCTGAGCGCCGCGACGATCGCAGCGGCGCGGGCGCACGACGCCGTGCTGGCCATCACCGGGAACCTCTACGTGTACGGGCCGCGGCCCGACGGGCGCATGGACGAGCACACCGCGCCGGCCGCGACCAGCCGCAAGGGGCGCCTGCGCGTGCGCATGTGGCAGGACGCCCTGGCCGCGGGCATCCGCACCTTCGAGGTCCGCGGCTCGGACTACATCGGCGCGCACGCCTTCAGCATCCTGGGTGACCGGCTGCTGCCCGCCCTGGCACGGGGGCGCGCCGCCTGGCTCCCCGCCGACGTGGACCTGCCCCACACGTGGACGTACGTGGGGGACGTGGCCCGCACCCTGGTCGCCCTGGCCGGTGACTCCCGGGCCTGGGGCCACGCCTGGCACGTGCCGTCCTCGCCCGACGTCAGCATCCGTGAGATGGCCGCACGCTTCGCGGAGGCCGCGGGGCGCGAGCCCGTCCCCCTGCGCGCCATACCCCGGGCCGGCCTGCGCGCGGTGGGGCTGTTCTCCCCGATGGCCCGCGAGACGGTCGAGATCTCCTACAAGTTCTACGGGCCCTTCCGCCTGGACAGCACCCTGACGGCGCGGACCTTCGGCCTGGCCGCGACCGATCTCGACGTCGCGATCCGTGAGCAGGTCGACGCCTCGACCCTGTGGTGAACCGGTGGGGCGGGCGGCGGGCGGCCGTCGTGGAGCATCCCCGCGGGAGAGCGCCGGTGAGGCCCTCGCCCGTGCGGTGCCCGCCGGCCGCGGCCTTCGGGGGCGGCCGGCGGGCCGGAGACAGTCCGGGGCTGTCACACCCCGCCCGAGCGTTGTTAGACATCGTTCCAAGTTCGAGTAAATCTTGCTGAGAGCAACATCAGTAAGAGCGCCTCTCACTTGGCAGAAGTGACCGCTTGTCCACCTCAGGCCTTGGGTTGCGCGCGCAGAGAAAGGTCGCGACGTGTGGATGCACGCGCTCGTCCCGGACGATGAGAAGGCCGTGACCGCAGGGCCGGGACAGCGAGCGCCCTGCCCTCCCGCGACGCCGGCCGGCGTCCGCCCACCGCGCGTCTCCGCACCGGTGACCCACCCCTCCGCCCGGCTGGGGCCACACCCCGCCGCAGGCATCACCGGCAGACGGGGGAGGACGGAGCAGTCAACGACCATGTCCCAGGGGAGAGCAGCATGCCGGAGCGCGCCGAGCGTCCACCCGAAGAGGTCGGCCCCGCCGAGGCAGGGGCGACCGGGGTGTCGAAGCTGTCCTGGATCCCCCTGCTCACCGGTCTCCACCCGAGACAGTTCGCCCAACTGGTCGCCGTTCTGCGGTACGAGGGGGCGGACCCGGTACGCAAGGGCCGTCCGTGGAGCCTCTCGCTGGAGGACCGTGTGCTGCTGGTGGCCGCGTACTGGCGTACCGATCTGCCCCTGCGCCGGCTCGCCCCGCTGTTCGGCATCTCCAAGTCGGCGGCCGACCGCATAGTCGACCACCTCGGACCGCGCCTCGCCCTCCAGCCCCGCGCCCGCCTGCGCAAGCAGACCGTTCTGCTCACGGACCGCGCCCTGACACCCGCGCACGGGCACCCGACGCCGACGCGCACCGACCATCGGCACCGCACGACCGACCACGGCCACGAGGTCGTCATCGACGCCGACACCCGCCTGGTGGCGACCGGTCCCTGCCCCGGCGCCCCGCCGGCCTCCGGTCCCGGCCGCGATCCACGCCGCGTACGGCGATCGTGATCACGGACGACATCTTCCCCCGGAAGGAGGAGTTCCGCTGTTAGTCGAGCAGGATTCGCGTCCGAGCCGAGCACGTCCTCGCCCGGACGGAGGACCGCGAAGGGTCTCCGCCGCGTCCGCGCCCCCCACGACGGCCTCTCCCACGCCGCGCCCGGCCGAGCCGGACCGTCCGCCCCCACCCCCGGACCCCACCGCGTCGGCCCTCCGCGCAGCCGCGACCGCGCGGGGGCTCACATGACCAGGCATCCCCCGACGGGCGCCGCGCAGCGTCCGGCGGCGGAGTCCGGCACGGCACACCGCGGCGAGGCCCCGGCACCGTCACCGGAGACGCAGGCGACGACACCGGGTGTCGGCCGATTCGCCTGGCTCGCTCCGATGCTGCTGTGGCCCCTGGCCCGCCCGCACCTCCCCGTGCACGCGGTGCGGCCGCAGGGTGGCGGCACCCAACGCGCCGACGACGAGGCCATGTTCGCGGCCATCGTGTACGTGCTGGTCAGCGGAGTGCCCTGGCGGGCGCTGCCGAAGACCTTCACGGTGTCGTGGCAGAACACCCACCGCCGGTTCACGCAGTGGAGCGAGGCCGGTCTGTGGGCCTACATCCGTAAGGCGTCCCGCGCGCCAGGGACCCCGGCGGACACCCGGCAGTGGGCCGACATCATCGGGACGCTGGCGGAGAAGCGGCTCAACCGCCCCCAGCCGCTCCCCGCCGCCGAACGACCGGCCCAGCCGCCTCGGCGGAGCGAGGGCCTCAAACCGCGGATCAGGCTGCACCAGCCGGGCGACCTCACCGTCCGCCTGTTCGGCCCGTACCGTCCTCCGGCCGACCCGCCCGGACAAGCAAGCGCGGAGCGTGACCGGTGAACGCCTCCGGTCCGCGCCGCTCCGTACCCGTCACGGCCGGGCACGCCACCCGGCCGGCAGAGAAAGGGGGCGACGGCCGATGGGCTCACCCGCGACGCCGTCCGTGACGGACTTCCGCCGCCTGCTGGACGGCCTGATGGCCGAGCACGCGGGACAGCACGTCGTCGTGCTCGCGCTGGACGGCGTGACCTTCGACGTGGCCCGGGCCTGCTGGCCCTCGGGTGACCTGCGGCTGATGCGCGCGGTCACCCCGACCACGTCCTCCGCCTGCTGGCTCAGCGCCCTGACCGGCCGCACCGTCGCCGACCACGCGGTGCCCGGAGTCGTCTTCACCGCACCGTCGGGCGGGCCACGGCTGATCAACGTGCTCGACTACCACGGCGACGACCTGACCGCGGCCGCCGGCACCGTCTTCTCCGACGCGGCCCGGCACGGCCGCGTCCCCCTGGCGGTGCTCGGCGACATGGAGCACTACGGCTCCGCGTGGCGCGACGCCCTGCTCACGGACGCGCTCCGCGTCCCGGGCCACTCCTTCTACACGGAGCACGGCACCTACCATCCGCGGCCGTCCGGTGACGTGGGCGCCCGCGTCCGCACCGCGATCGAGGAGACGCTCGCCCGGCACGGCACCCGGGGGCCCTGCCTGCTCTGGTGCTACGTCGAGGTCGACCAGCACGTGCACCGGCACGGTTACGACACGCACACCACCGAGGTCCTCACGGCTCTGGGCGAGTTCGCCGACACGCTCACCCGGCGCGGCGTCGTCGTGGTGGCCCATGCCGACCACGGTCTGGTGCCCACGGTGCACGACCCCGCACTGGCCGGTCTCCTCGACGGGATGGGCCAAAGCCACGGCTTCACGATGGGCGGCGCGGGGCGCATGCGCTGGCTGTATCCCGACCACCCCGCGCAGCGGGCCGAACTGTCCGCGAGCCTGCGTGCGGCGCTGCCCGACGACATCCGGGTGCTGCCCGCGGACCAGGTCTTCGCGGCCGGCTCCGCCGCCCGCTCCCGCGTCGGTGACGTCCTGCTCGTGGCCGAGGGGGAGCGGTTCCTCACCGAGTCCGACTACCGCTTCGACCACGGGTCCTTCGCCGCCGAGGAGACCGACACACCGTTCGCCGTGTGGCGTTGACGCCGGACGCCCCGTCCTCGGCGCACACACCGCACGCCCACTGCACAGCATCCCATCGGCACCGGACGACCGTGCTGAACGTCGGGGCGGACACGCCCCAGGAGGTGGAACCATGAGTGCGGGCCTGACCGGTTACCTGGAGGAGATGGACCGTCGCGGGCTCATCCCCACCGACTGTCTCGCGGTGTGCTGCGTGGGCTCGGTCGCCCGCGGCTGGTCCAACAACACCAGTGACTACGACTTCAACATCATCTCGTCCACCGCCTGGGTGGGCGAGGGCACGCCCGCCGTCTCCATGCCGCTGAGGCCCGGCGGTGTCCCGGCCGTGGCCCTGGAGGTGGACGGGCGCCGCTGGGAGATCAAGTACTGGCTGGACGCCCAGGTGACACAGATGATCGACAAGGTGAGCTGGGAGCAGTTCGAGGCGGGTACGTCCACGTCCAAGGTGCTGACCGACGCCGAGAAGCTGTTCCTGGAGCAGATGAGCACCTGTCTCACCCTCAGCGGTACCACCTGGACCGAGGCGTGCCGGCGCCGGGTCGAGGAGTCCGCCTTCCGCGCCTTCGTCACCACCTCCTCGCTCGCCCAGGCCGACTCCTCCATCGAGGACGCCAGTGGCCAGCTGACCGCGGGGGACCACGACAGTGCGGTGCTGTCCGCCCGGCAGGCCTTCGGCCACACCGTGGACGCCCTGCTGGAGAGCGAGGGCGACTTCGGCTCGCACACGTCGAAATGGCGGGCCCGCAGGCTCCGCGAGACCCGGCCCCGGGCCCTGTCCTTCGAGGACTACTGGGCCTTGGAGACCATGCGGTCCTTCGACCCCGACGATCCCCAGGCCTGGGTGAAGCTCGTCATCCAGCGCTGCCGGGACCTGAGCATGGACGTCGAGATCTCCTGAGGGCCCGTGCCGCGGCCCCGTTCGGACCGGCGCCCGGCCGTCACGCGGACAGCAGCGGGATGCCTGCCCGGCCCGACAGACGGGTGAAGGACCGGTCGCAGTAGACCAGGGGGGCGGCCTCCGTGACGGCCGCCTCCTCCACCCGGCCCACCAGGATGCTGTGGTCGCCGCCGGGCAGGACTCCCTGCAGGGAGCAGACGATGCGCGCCGCCGCCCCCGGCAGTCCGGGCAGCCCCTGCTCGCAGGGGTGCATGTCGCCCGCGGCGAACCGGTCGGTGCCGGAGCGCGCGAACCGGCGGGCGACCTCCGCCTGGTCCTGCGCGAGGACACTGACGAGGAAGGTGTCGGCCGCCACGAAGGCGGCGTGCGTGCTGGCGGCCGTGCCCAACGACAGTGACACCAGCGGCGGTTCGAGGGAGAGCGAGCTGAAGGACGTGGCCGTGAACCCCCACTCCCGGCCGTCGTCGTCCACCGTCGTCGCGATCACCACCGGACCCGGCACCCGGGACATGGCGCGGGCGAAGGCAGCCGGTTCCACGGGCATCACTGCCTCCTGTCTTCGCGGGGCCGCGGCCCGAGCGGGAAGGGCCGGGTCACGGCACCAAGGACCAGGGTTCGGGCGTACGTCCGGCGAGCTGCGGCTTGGCCGCGACCCAGTGGGCGACCGACCGGCGCAGTACCTCGGCCGGGTCCCGCACGGGCACCGTCGGGGTGAACGGCTTGGACATCGAGGTGTACCCCTCGAAGAGGCTGAGCAGTTCCACCGCCTGCGCCTGCACGGGCGACAGGTACTCGTGCACCAGTGGCAGGCAGAAGCGGTGCCAGCGATCGGCCGGCATCATCGGTGGCCGGGGCACGGGAGCCGTCCCCCGTGCCGTCCGCCACTCGTTGATGCCGTCGAGGATGATGTCGAGCATCTCGTCCAGCTTCAGGCAGTCCGCCCCCGCGGCGATGACCTCCACCGGCACGTCGGCCGGTACGGGACCGAGCGCGGCCGCCACGATCACCTCGGCCACCTCGTCGACCGGCGCGATCTCGGCGTAGCCCTCGGGCTCCCCGACCACCAGGGCCGCCAGGCCCGACACGAGCGTCTGCAGCAGGGTGTAGGCGCCGCTGAACCGGGCGACGCCGCCGTCGGAACGGCGGCCGAGGATCAGGGGCGGCCGGACGATGGTCGTGGCCGAGCCCCGCTCCCGCACCAGTGCCTCGCACCGGGCCTTGGACCACTCGTAACCGTTGCGGTAGCCGTCGTACTCCGGTCTGCCCGCGCCGACGTCATCGCCGTGGTCGACGTACGCGGTCGAGACGTGGACGACGTGGGTGTCCGGGCCGGCGAGCGCGAGCGCGGCCCGCAGCGGGTCGATGTTGGAGGCGGTCGCCTCCGCGCGGCTCATGGTCCAGCGGGTGGAGGCGGCGGCGTGCACGATGACGTCCCAGTGGCGGCGCACCGACTCGGGCGGTTCCGCACGGCCCATGTCCCAGGCCAGGACGTCCTGGTCGGGGGAGGGACGGCGGACCACCTGGACCGGGCGGTGTCCGCCGGCCCGCAGCTGCCCGCACACTTCGGCCCCGACGACGCCGGCTGCTCCGGTGACGAGTATGTCCACAGGTGTGACTCCCTGCTGAAGGCGCCCCGCCCGCGGCGGGGCCGGTACGGAGGCGGTGGTCAGACGGGCCGGAACACGATGGACGTGTTGTGTCCGCCGAACCCGAAGGAGTTGCTGATCACCGGGGCCGGTCCGATGCGACGGGGCTCACCGGTGACCACATCGAGCGTCGTCCCGTCGTCCGCGCGGCGGTGGTTGGCCACCGGCGGCACGGTTCCCTCCGTGACGCCGAGCACGGACACCAGGGCCTCGAACGCTCCGGCGGCACCGAACATGTGCCCGACCACTCCCTTGGGGGCGGTCACCGGCGGGGCGTCGGCGCCGAACACGGCCTCGATGGCACGTGCCTCGGCCTGGTCGTTGCGCGGTGTGGAGGTCCCGTGCGCGTTGATGTGCCCGATCTCCCCGGGGGCGATCCCGGCGTCGGCCAGCGCCTCGGTCATGCAGGCCGCCGCGGACGCGCCGTCCCGCCGCGGCATCACCGGGTGGAACGCGTCGCAGTTGGCGCCGTAGCCGGCCGCCTCGGCGTAGACGCGGGCGCCGCGCGCCACCGCGCGGTCGTAGTCCTCGAGGATCAGGAAGGCGGCGCCCTCCCCCATGACGAAGCCGTCGCGGTCCACGTCGAACGGGCGGGACGCCTCCTCCGGCGCGTCCCGGCGGGAGGATGTCGCACCGATGCGCCCGAAGGCGGCCAGCGACACCGGGTCGAGGGGTGCGTCGGCGCCGCCCGCCACGGCCACGTCGAGCCGCCCGTACTGGATCTGCCGCATCGCCTCGCCGAGCGCCGTGGTTCCGCTGGCGCACGCCGTGGAGTACGTCGACGAGGGGCCGTGCAGCTTCAGCCGGACACTGATGGCGGCCGCGGTCCCGTTGGGCATGCCCCGGACCGCCGAGAACGCGTCCGGGGTGCCGGGGCCGCGCAGGAGCTCCGACATGACGACTCCGGAGGTGATGCCGCTGGCGCCGACCATGACCCCGCAGCGCGCCGGGTCGCCGACGCCGTCCTCCGCCAGACCGCTGTCGGCGAAGGCCTCCAGCGCGGCGGTCACGCCGAGGACGGCCGAGCGGTCCAGCACCGGCAGCTCACGGGGCCCGAAGTGCTCCGCGGGGTCGAACGCGGTGACCGTGCAGCCCAGGGGCGGCGGGTCAGCCGCGGACAGGGCGTGGCCGTCCAGGAGCCGGGCGACGGACTTCGCGGACATCACGGAGTCGAACGCGGCTCGCGCGTCCGGGCCCGCGGGGGTCAGCGCCCCCACCCCGGTGACCGCCACCCGGCGTAAGGCGCTCATCACGCGGCCGTCCCGCCGGGACGGGGCGTCTCGGACCGGGCGACGAGGTAGGCGACGAACTCGGCGGGGGTGCGTATCTCGCGGACCTGCTCGACGTCGGCGCGGATGCCCAGGGAGCGCTCCACGCGGACGCCGATCTCCATCAGTTCCAGGCTGTCCATGCTGTGGGTGTCGATGAGGTCGTCCGTGGCCCCCACCGTCGCGGGGTCGACGCCGAGGACCTCGCCGACGGCTGTGCGGACCACCTCGAGGATCTCCGTCTCCGTCCGTACCACCGAGCTCATCGCTGTTCCTTCCCCGCCGCGGCGGCCTTGTCGTTCTTCTGCGGGAGCCAGTCGCTCGGCAGCGCCAGGGGATAGCCGGACGCCTCGTTGAGCGGCAGGATCTCCCGTGCGACCCGCAGCGCGGGATACAGGCCCTCGGGGCGGCGGATGGAGGGCGGCGGCTCGTCGAAACCGAGGTCCCGTTCGAAGGCGCGGGCGTAGGCCAGCACGTCCGCCGTCACGTCGTCGAGCTCCTCCTGGGTCGTGGCCCGGGCGCACCGGGCGACCAGTCCGAGGCCCTCCTCGACCACCTCGTCGGGCAAGCCGTGGAACGGGTCGGTCAGCGGGTCGTCGAAGTCCGGCACTCCGCCTCCGGCGCCCAGCGAGCGCACCCCGAGGCAGCGCAGCACCAGCGAGCGCACGGAGTGGGCGACGACGCCGCCGCGTCCGTCGCGGGCCGCGCCGACACAGTCCTCGATGTCCGCCTGGATGTCGATCAGCAGGTGGACGGTGCCGATGCTGTGGTATCCCATCCACCGGCGCGCGTCGTCGACCGCCTGCACACTCATGCTCGTCCTCCGTCCGCTACCGAAAGCCACACCAGTCCCTGACGACCCAGCAGCCTCGCGTCCTCGTCGAGGGAGCCGGCCGGTCCGCGCCACACGACGCCGTCGGCGCCGGGGACCGCGAAGTCCGGGGTCCGGCTCTCCACGCCCTGGGCGCCCCAGCGGTGCAACAGGGTCCGGCCGCGCACCTCCACACGTTTGACGTCGGGCATGAGGGCGAGCTGGACGACCGGGTCCTCGGGCAGCGGGTGCAGCAGCTCCGCGAGGAGGTCCTCGACGGCGCTGTGGTAGCTGCGGGCCTCCTCGGCACGGGTGGGCGCGCTGAGCAGGAACCGGTAGGTGTCCTGGTACCGCTCGGCGGCACTGCGCTCCAGCTTGGGCTGGATCCACTTGGCGCCGAAGTAGATCTCCCCCGCCCGTGCGGCGACGACCTCCAGGGCGCTGAGCCCGGCGTCGCAGTAGCGCTGGGCGGCGAGCCGCGGGTTCGTCTCGCGCGAGAGGCGGGCGGCGGTGCGCAGGCGCAGGGACTCGCGGCTCCACCAGGAGATCGCGTAGTCGGTCACCGGCTCCGCGAGGCCGTGCAGCCACTTCCGCCAGTGCTCGGTGCCCTCCAGCGGCAGGCCGCAGGCGAGCCTGGCCAGGCGCTTGAAGCGCCGCATGGAGCCCTTCCAGTCCGAGAAGGTGACGAGTTCGCCGTCGTAGCCGGGTGAGGCGAGCAGGTCGTCGACCGAGCCGGCCCAGTCCACCGGCAGGTAGTTGATGTCGACCGGCAGGCCCAGCACATGGGAGGAGATGGGGATGTTGGTGACCTGGGCGTCGACGAAGACCAGCAGGTCGACGTCGCTCTCGTCGTTGCCGAAGCCCTGCTGCACCGAGCCGGTGGCGACGGTGAGCAGCGGGGCGCCGAAACTGTCGGCGACCTGGTCGGTGAGGTCGGTCAGGGTGCGGTCGCGGCGGGCGAGGAACGCCTCCACGTGCGCGCGGGAGGTGGCTTCGTCGATCACCGGGGCACCCGCTTCTCCAGGCCGCTGAGCATGGTGTGCGCGCTCTCGCGCAGGGCGGTCACCGCGATGGGGTTGAGCATGTCGGCCATCAGGGGTATGCCGATCTCGAAGTCGACGTAGAGCGTGACGGAGCAGCGTCCGTCGTCCAGCGGCACCACCGTCCAGTGACCCGTGTAGGTCTCCATGTCGCCGCTCTCCTGCTGGAACGTCACGATCCGGTTCACCGGATCCAGCTCCTCGTTCTGCACCCACTGCAGGACGGAACCGCGCAGCAGGACCGACCACGCGGTGCGGCGTACGGTGTCGCTCTCCGCCGAGACGACGCGCACGGACTGCACGTTCCGGGTCGTCTCCGGATACGATTCGACGTCCGTGACCGCTGTCCAGGCGTCATCGGCATGGGCTCCGATGATGAGGGTTTCCTCAACGACGGGCATTGCCCTCCTTTCACCATCGGCCATATCCGTCGATCAGCCGTGGCTTGGCATTTCCCCGGTTACGCACGAGTAAAGCGTCGAGTGATTCGACGACTGAAACGCAACGTACCAGAACCTGTATGAAATGCGGGATTCAGGATACCGGCCGGCGAATACGCCGACGGTAATCCCGTGCGGTGACGCGGCACAGCGTCAGCCGGCCACGCCGTCACCGCCCCCGGAGAGGGAGGGCGACGGGGTCCGAGCAGTCACCGCGAGCAATTCCGTATACGACTGCCGCCGCGCCACACCGACGTGATCCACCAACATACCGAACCGTCCTTCGGCCGACCCGGGAAACATCTGATTCACCGAGTCTATTGACTGTCGGCAGCCTACCAGGCACGACCGACGCGGCAAGGAATCACGAATAACGGGACAGCATTCGAGGAGAGCGCCCGACGGGGCTCCGCACTTCACCGCACTTCGGGTTGCGTAATTACTGGTAATTGACCTGGGATTACGGGACGGATTCCACAAACCGGCGCGAAGTCGCCGGTGAGGCGTCGCGGAGTTCGGCTCGACCCGGCGTGCGTTCCTACCGGTCGGCCCGGAGGGAGGGTCCGTGAGGGACGGCGGGGGCGGGCCGTGCGCGGCCGGCCGTCGTCACCTTCGGCCGGTGCCGCCCGCGCCGTCCCGTGCGCACCCTCCGCGATCGCGCCGGGCGCCGGCCCGCCGGACGGGGGCTCGGACGGTGTCCCGTAAACCGGGGCCACGCCTTGTCGTACGGCCGCGCGGGACCTTCCCCTTCCCCGCGCGGCGGGCGCCCGCCCGGCCGGAGCCGGGCGTCACCTCATGCGGAGGGCGAACGGCCGTGGAGGGCGGCGGCTTCCTGCCACTCGGCGGCGGAGCTGGGGGGCAACAGGTCCGCGGAGGCCTGGCGGTCCGCGTCGAGGACCTCCGTGGCGATCCGGACGAAGTCCCAGACCTCGATCTTCGGACTCGCCGGATCGAGCAGTGCGGTCAACTCGTCCCAGCTGAGCAGCATGCCGCTGTCGGCGGCCTGGCGGAGACGGGTGAGGGCGTCCGGTGTGACCGCCGGCTGCACCCGCTCGAACGCGGCCTCCAGGTCGAAGTCGCTCGCCGGTGTCCGGCCCTCCAGCCGCGCCACCTCCGCGCGGGCCCGCCGCTCGGCGGCCTCCGTGTCGGCCGCGCCGACCTCGGCGAGCAGGGCACGGCGTTCGGTCCGGTCGAGGAAGATGCCGATCTCGCGGACGACGTCGGCCGGTTCGTCGGCCACATGCACGAAGTTGATGATCTTGTTGGGCGGCTCCAGCAGGGTCCGCAGGTGTTCGGGGCCGCGCGCCTCGGGGTCGGCCGAGCCCTTGAGGACGGACAGCCGCACCGCGCCGGGCACCGTCGCGTCGTACCGGTCGTCGCGCACGATGAGCAGCACCGAGTCGGAGACGCCGTGCATGAGGGTCATGAGCGCGAGCCGGTCGGTGGTGTAGACGTGCCAGTTGTAGCGCCACAGCTCGCGCATCGAGTGACGGTTGTGCCGGATGGGGGCACTGGCGACGATGCTGAAGCCGTTGTCCGCGAGGTAGCGCAGGGTGCGTTCGGCCTGGCGGCCGGCCATGCCGTCGCACTTGAAGCTCAGCAGGCCGAGCGGGGCGAGTGCGTCGGCCACGGTCCGGCCCGCCGTCGGCGCGTCGTCCGGAGCGCCGAGCACGTCGAGGGCGTCGGCCCAGCACTCGCGGAAGTAGAGGTCCTCCGCGAACAGTTCGGTCTTGGTGGCCGACACGGTCAGGGAGCGCCACACCTCGGCGTCGGGCGTCCGGCTGTCGGGTGCGCTTCTCATACGTTCTCCCTGTGGCGGTCGCCGATGCTCGTGTCCGGGCGCGGGACCGACTCCCACGACCGGGCGTCCGGGTTGGTCAGCACTTTGGCGAACCCGGGCTCGTCGTACTCGATGACGTAGGTCCCCAGCACGGCCAGGTCCCAGCGGTCGGGCCGGGCACCGGCCGCGTCCAGTTCCGCGAGGAAGGGCCGCCAGGCGACCCGCTCGTCGCGTGCCATGCGCTCCAGCCGGTACCGCGCGGCGTCGGCGGCCGGGCCGGGGCCCGCCTCGTCCACCGCACGGGTCACCCGCTCCAGCGCGTCCGCGCGGTCCAGGGACCGGACGGGGGCGGCGAAGCGTTCGCGGGCGCGGCGGAGGGTGTCCTCGTCCTCCGCGGCGGGCGCCCCGTTCACCAGGCTGCCGAGCAGGGCGCGGCGGGCGGCGGGATCGAGGAGCAGGCCGAGTTCGCGCAGCAGGTCCGCGGGCTCGTCGGCGACGTGGACGTAGCTGAGGATGCGGTTCGGCTGGCCGAGCAGGGCGCGCAGGGTGCCGGGCTTCTGCATCTCCAGGGTGGCGGAGCCCTTGAGCGTCGACAGCCGTACGGCGCCCGGCAGCAGGTGTCCGGGCTCGCCGCGCAGCAGCAGGAGCAGGGCGGGTCCGGCACCGAGCACCAGCTCGTTGACGGCCAGCCGGTCCAGGGTGGCCGAGGTGAGCTGGTACCGCCACAACTCCCGCCAGTGGAACGGCTGGAAGAGGAGGTCCCGGGCGCCGGCGACGGTGAACCCGTGCTCGCCCAGGTAGTCGAGGACGGGTAACAGCTGGCCGGAGGCCAGTCCGTCGGGCTTGACGACCAGCAGGGCGCCCTCGTGCAGCACGGTCGACAGCTGCCCGTCCGCGACCTCCTCGGCGTCGGCCAGTCCCTCGCGGAAGTAGGTCTCGCGAGCGTACAGCTCTCTCTTGGTGCGGCTACGCGTCAGTGCCGGCCAGTCAACCATCGCCTTGAGGCCTTCCCGTGCGGTTCTGTCCTGCGGCAATCCGCCGAGGATGCTAGCAGGGCCCGCATTCGGTTCCGGATCACGTGAGACACCATTTGTGGATTTCACCGTTCCGGGTCACCAGTTGAGACGGATCTCGGAGGGAAACGCCTGCCCCGCCGGCCAGGAATGCCGTTTTCGCGGACAGATCGGACAGGTTTAGAAATCATGCGGATAGATTCGGTAAAGGCACCGAAGACTTACTGACGCGTACGGCTCCACAGCCTCCCTTGACGGGTGAACACGGCGTCTGGCTAATCTCTGGGTGTGGGAATTCCTCCCATGCAAACCGATTAGGAAGGTGGCTAACATGCGTGAAGCAGTCTCCACTGCCGTGCAGAGCAGCAACTTCAACCTGAAGAACGAGGTCGTCGACCTCATTCCTTCCGGTGTTGCCGCCGGCCACGCCGTTCTGGGCATCCGCGAGCTGGAGGCCTTCCGTACCGCCGGTTCCTTCGTGCCGGCCTCGAAGCACGGCCTCGAGGTCATCACGGGCGCCAGCTGCGAGACCGGCGCTCAGTAACGAAACACCTCGGATGGGCCACCTTCACCGGTGGCCCATCCGGGCTTCGCTCCTCTTTCACCGCATTGCACGTCGGAGGGAAAGTTCATGACCGGCACGTCGTCCGATTCGCTTCCCAGGGTTTCCGTTGTGACCTCGCACGGTCGGCAGCCACTCGTCGGCGCGGCCGATGAGCGCCTCATCGACATCCTGAACCGCAACCGCGTCCCGTGGTCCGCGGTCGCGGCGTATGTGGTGCCGGAATCCGGCGGCGAACCGCGGCTTTCCCCCTCCTTGGACCGCACCCTGGAAGAATTCGAGGACGCGTCCGAGATCCTGCTGTACTTCAACCGGAACGTCAATCCGTTCAATTTCTCGATCGACGACTTCAAGACCGTCGAGAGCGACACTCCCGGGGAAGAGGCCACCGAGTACATCTACCAGCGCCTCGACAACGAGTCCGGGACGGCCGAGTCCTTCCTGAAGAAGCTCAGCCCCGAGGAATGCCGGCAGATCATCGCCGACCGTGTCGGTGACACCGTCCGCGCGCACGTGCCGCAGGGCGCCGATCTGGTGGTCGGCGTCAGTGGCGGCGGCGACAGCAACGCCCTGCTGTACGGGCTGAGCCACCTGGCCGACCACGGCATCACCGTGCACCCGGTGATCCTCAAGGGCATCCCGGACTGGGACGCCGGTGTCCCGCGCGCCCAGGCGCTGTGCGAGAAGTACGGACTGACGCTCACCGTCATCGAGGCCGACGAGGTCAAGCACCTGCTGGGCATACCCGCGGACTCCGTCGACCTGATCGACCGGTTCGAGCAGGAATTCCAGGGCGACGACTTCGAGTTCCTCGGCACGCTGCTGATCCGCCTCGCGCTCTCCAAGGCCGCCAGGGACATCGGCACGACGTACATCGCCACCGGGGTGAACCTGGAGGACATCGTCTGCGAGAACCTCTACCGCGTCACGACGGGTCTGAAGCCGGCGGCGTTCCCGGCCCGGCAGATCGGCGAGACCACGCTCCTGCTGCCGCTGTGGCTGTGCCCCAAGCGCATCATCGACGGCTGCTTCCCGAAGTTCTCGCTGGAGAACTACGACGCCCGTTACCCGTGCTTCTCGCTCGGCCGGAACCTCTACTACAGCGTCGTCTACGCGATGCAGTCCCAGTTCCCCGGATATCTCGAGCAGGTCGCCCGGGGCCTTTCGGAGCTGAGCCTGAAGGACCCGGTCGAGTACACCTACAACGAGCAGCTCGGCTTCCACGTCGAACGCACCGTTCCCTTCCCGCTGTTGCGGCGGTTCCAGAAGATGCTCAGCGGCGCGCAGCCGGTCGGCGGCTGACGGGCGGGAGCGGAGCAGATGACCCCACACTGCCTGGTGGTGGTCGGGGGCGGCCCCATGTGCACGTACGCCATGGCGCATCTGGCGGCCGTGCTGCCGGACGCGTCGCCGGTCCGGCCCGTGCGGATCGTGGTCCTCGACCGCGGGGGCCGGGCGGGCGCGGGCGACGTGCACAGCGACGTACAGCCGCGGACCAGCTATCTCAACCGCGTGGCCGGGCAGATCGCCTTCGCCCCGGACGAGTCCAGCGACCCGCCGCGCAAGCTGCTGCCCGCCGCGCTGCGGCCCACCTTCCAGGAGTGGTGTGCCCAGCGGCACGCCGCGACCGGTCACCCCGACTTCGACCTGCGCCCGCACGACGTGCCCAAGCGGTACGTCCACGGGCTCGCCCTGCGCGAGATGTTCCTGCGCTACACGGAGCTGCTGCGCGCGATGGACGGCGTCACCGTCGAGGTGGGACAGGCCGAGGTGACCGGGGTGCGGCCGGTCGGCGACCCCGCCGCCGGTCGGTTCCGGATCACCACCGCCACCGGGGACGAGATCCTCGCCGACGAGGTCCTGTTCGTCACCGGGCACTCCTGGAACACTCCCGCTCCCGGCAGCGAGGAGGAGACGCTCACGGCGCACCCGGGATACGTGCCCACGCCCTACCCGCCGGCCGAGCGGCTGGACGAGTCGGCGGTGCCCCCGGGCCGGCCGGTGGCCGTACGCGGACTCGGGCTCACCGCGATCGACGTCCTCCTCGCGCTGACCGAGGGCCGCGGCGGCACCTTCGTCCCCGCTCCGGACGTGTCCCCGCACGGACTGCGGTACGTGCCGGCCGGCCGCGAGCCGTCGGTGATCGTCGCCTGCAGCCCCAGCGGGGTGCCCGTGTCGGGCCGGCCGCTCAACGCCAAGGTGGCCGATCCGGGACTGGAGCACTCCGGGGAGTTCTTCACCGTCGACGCGGTGCGCGCCCTGCGCTCCCGGGTCGGTGTGCCTACGCCGGACGGGCGCCGGGCGCTCGACTTCGACCGGCACCTGTTCCCGCTCGTGGCCCTGGAGATGGCCTGGGTCCACCACCGCACCGTGCGGGACGGGACGACCGTGGAGCGGCTGCGTGCGGCCGTGGACGCGGCGCACCGCGCGTTCCTGGCCGGGCGGGGTCCATGGGCGGAGGACGGCGCGGACGCGCTGGTCGCGGCGCTCGAATCCCCGCTCGACGCCGCGGATCCCGACCGCTTCGGATGGCGGGCGCTGCTCGATCCGATGCCCGCGGCCTCGGCCCGCCGGGACGACGACGGCGCCGACTGGGCCCGGCGCTGCGCGGAGTACCTGCGCCGTGACCATCTCGACGCCCAGGAGGGCAATCTGCGCAACGCGGTCAAGGCGGCCTGCGACGGCGTCTGGCGGGACCTCCGCGCGGTCTTCGGCGAGGCCGTCGACTTCGGCGGCCTGACCCCCGAGTCCCACCGCCGCTTCATGCGCACCCGTATGCGCCACTACAACCGGCTGTCCAACGGCGCGGGCCTGGAACCGATGGCGAAGATGATGGCGCTGCTCGACGCCGGGCTCCTCGACCTGTCGGTCGGGCCGGAGCCCGCGGTGCGCCCCGCCGCGGGCGGAACCGGTGGGTTCACCGTGACGGGTGGCCGGACCGGGGCCGTCAGGACGGTGGACACCGTGGTCGAGGGCCGGATCCACCCGTTCTCCCCGCACCGCGACGTCCTCCCGCTGTACCGCTCGCTGCTCGACGCCGGCCTGGTGCGGCTGTGGCGCAACCAGGGGCCGGACGGCGACTACGAACCGGGCGCACTGGATCTCACCGACCGCTTCCACCCCGTCCTGCCCGACGGCTCCAGCGAGCCCCGGCTCACCTTCCTCGGCGCTCCCGCCGAGGGACTCAGGGTCTTCCAGCAGAGCGCCGCCCGGCCGCACTCCAACAGTTCGGTCCTCGCGGCCGCCGCGGACTGGGCGGAGGAGGCGGTGCAGCGCATGTCCCGCTCGGACGCCTCCCGATCACGTACGAAGAAGGACGGTTGACACGTTGGCTCGTCGCTCACACATGAGGCTGGGTGCCTTCCTCTACCCGGCCGGCTACCACGTGGCCGCCTGGCGTCATCCCGACGTACCCGCGGACGCGGGAATGAACTTCGCGCACTACACCGAGCTGGCGCGCACCGCGGAGCGCGGCCTGTTCGACTTCCTCTTCCTGCCGGACAGTTCGGCGATGCGCGGGGCCGACATGACGGAGCTCAGCCGCACCGCCATCCGGTACGTCGCCCAGTTCGAACCGCTGACCCTGCTGGGCGCGCTGGCCGCGGTCACCGAGCGGATCGGGCTGACCGCCACCGTCTCCTCCACCTACAACGAGCCGTACCACACGGCCCGGATGGTCGCCTCACTCGATCACATCAGCGGTGGGCGGGCCGGCTGGAACCTGGTGACCTCCCAGAACCCTTACGAGGCGTACAACTTCGGCCTGCCCGAACATCCCGACCACGCCGCCCGCTACCACCGGGCACAGGAGTTCGCCACCGTGGTCAAGGGGCTGTGGGACACCTGGCACGACGACGCCTGGGTCCGGGACAAGGCGGCCGGCCAGTACTTCGTCCCGGAGAAGGTCGGCCCGCTGGACCACCGCGGGGAGCACTTCTCCGTGCGCGGCCCGCTGAACATGCCCCGCAGCCCGCAGGGACACCCGGTGACGATCCAGGCCGGCTCCTCCGGGCCGGGCGTCGACCTGGCCGGCGCCACCGCGGACGTGGTGTTCACCGCGCAGCACCGCAAGGACGACGTGCGGGCCTTCGCCGAGGACGTCCGCGCGAGCGCCGAGAAGCACGGCCGTGACCCGGAGTCCCTCCAGGTCCTGGCCGGTGTCTTCCCGTTCGTGGGGCGCACCCGGGCCGAGGCCGAGGAGAAGGCGGAGCGGCTCCAGGACCTGATCGAACCCGCGGTGGGACTCTCCCTGCTGGCCAGCGAGCTGGGGCACGTCGACCTGTCCGGCTGCGACCTGGACGGGCCGCTCCCGGAGCTGCCGCCCTCCAACTCGGGGCAGAGCAGACGCGATCTTGTGGTGCGGATGGCGGCCGACGAGAACCTGAGCATTCGCCAGCTGTACAAGCGGGTGGCGGGGTCCCGAGGGCACCGGCAGGTGGTGGGCACGGCCGCGTCGATCGCCGACGAACTGGAGGACTGGTTCGGCAGCGGACTCGTCGACGGCTTCATCGTCATGCCCCCGTCCCTGCCCGGCGGCCTCGACGACTTCGTCGACCTGGTCCTGCCCGAGCTGCGGCGTCGCGGGCTGTTCCGGACCGCCTACGAGGGCCGTACGCTCCGCGACCACCTGGGACTGGAGAGGCCGAGCCGGTGAACCGACGGGACGAACCGACGGCCGACGAGGAGTTCGAGCTGGTGGCGCGGCGCGCCGGGCTGACCGTACCGGAGGAGTGGCGCGCGGGGACCGTCGCCTCGTACGCCGAACTCATGGCGCTCACCGCTCTGCTGCGCACTCCGGGACGGCCGGTCGAGCAGGAGCCCTCGTCCGTCTACCGGATCGCCATGGAGGACGACGATGTCTGAACCCGGCGCACTGCACGAACTCTCCGTGGCCGAGGCCGGCCGGCACCTGCGTTCGGGCGCGCTGACCTCGGTCGACCTCACCCGGCACGCGCTGGAACGCATCGCCGCGGCCAACCCGGTCCTGCACGCCTTCGTGACCGTCACCGACGAGCGGGCGCTCAAGGACGCCGACCGCGCCGACCACGAGCTGGCGTCCGGGATCGACCGCGGCCCCCTGCACGGCATCCCCTACGCCCTGAAGGACATCTTCGACACCCGGGGCATCCGTACGACCAGCCACTCCTGGCTGATGATGGAGCACGTGCCGGACGGGGACGCCGAGGTCGAGACGCGGCTGCGGGAGGGCGGCGCGGTACTCGTCGGCAAACTGGCCACCCACGAGTTCGCCCTCGGTGGCCCGAGCCCCGACCTGCCCTTCCCGCCGGCCCGCAACCCCTGGCACACGGACCACTTCACCGGGGCGTCCTCGACGGGCGCGGGCGCGGCCGTGGCGGCGGGACTGGTCCGGATCGCGATCGGCTCCGACACCAGCGGTTCGGTGCGCGGCCCCGCCTGCCACTGCGGCACCGTGGGCCTGAAGCCGACCTACGGCCTGGTGTCCAGGCGGGGCGCCTTCCCCCTGTCGTACGCGCTCGACCACATCGGTCCGCTCGGCTGGACCGTGCAGGACACCGCGCTCGCCACCCAGGTCATCGCCGGGTACGACCCGCGGGACCCGGGCAGCGCGCGGCGTCCGGTGCCGGACCTGACGGCGGACCTCGACGCGGGGGTACGGGGGCTGCGGATCGCCTACTCGCCCTCCTGGTTCCGGGACCACCCCGTGACCTCCACGGAGGTGACCGACGCCATCGAGCGGGTGCTGGCGGAGCTGACCGAACGGGGGGCCACGGTCCACGAGGTGGAGCCGCCGGCGTACCAGCGGTTCAACGCCTGCGGGCGGGTCATCATGGTCGCCGAGGCCTACGCGATCCACGAGGCCGACCTGCGGGAACGGCCCCGCTCCTACGGCCGCTACACCTACCAGCGGATCGCGTCCGCGGCCGGGCTGAGCGCGGCCGACCTGGTGCAGGCCCACCGGCTGCGGCAGGAGCTGGCCGACGACGTGCAACGCACCGTCCTCGACCGGTACGACGTGTGGGTGACCGCGGCCGGTCTCACCCCGCCGCCGCGGCTGGACTCCTTCGCGCCCGACTGGCCGCCACCGCCCGAACTGTCCGCCATGCAGACCATCCCCTTCAACGTCACCGGCCACCCGGCGCTCGTCCTGCCCACCGGGCTGTCCGGGACCGGACTGCCGCTGGGCATGCAGATCGTGGGTCGGCCCTTCGACGAGACGACGGTGCTGCGGGTGGGCGCGACCGTGGAGGCGCTCACCGGCCATCCGGGCCGCCGGCCGGCCGGCTTCGGTGCCTGGGGCACGCGGGGCTGAGACGGCCGCGGCCGTCCGACGGGTGCCCTCGCGAGAGGGGCCCGAGCCGGTCCCGGTCCCGGTCCCGGACGGAGGGGAGTGATCAGGACCGGCGCAGCCAACCGGTCTGCAGGAGGGCGTCGAAGAGGCGGTCCGTGGTGGCGGGGTCCAGGGGCCGGCGCAGGCCGAAGGACGTCTCGGCGACGATGCGTTCGCGGTCCCGTACGCCATCGGCGCGGATGGCGAGGTTGAACAGCACCGACAGGTGCTGTTTGTCCTCCGCGATCATGCCGCCGAGCACCGAGCGCGTGTCGGGCGCGAGTTCGCCGAGCATGGCGCGCAGGTTGAGCGGCCCCTCCCAACCTCGTCGCACCGGGGGCCCGCGGGGCGGAGACGGCCGCGGCCGTCCGACGGGTGC
>NZ_JAVRHI010000229.1:0-3859 GCF_034105845.1 Streptomyces sp. CRN 30
ACGGCCCTGGTGGTCGGGCCCGCCGCGACCGCACAGCGGGTGGCCGCGGCGGTGCTGCGGCGCCCGGAGTGCGGGGTGCGGCCGGTCGGGGTCGTCGCCGACGGTCCGGACGGCGGCGGGGTGCTGCCGGTGCTGGTGACGAGCGAGGAGATCGGGCGGGCGCTCGTACGCGACGGGGTGCGGGACGTACTGGTGGTGCACCCGTCGGTACGGGACCGGCGGGCGCCGCTGCTGCGGGCGCTGGCCGGGTCGGGGTGCGCGGTGTGGGAGCTGACCGCGGAGCCGGCCGGGGCGCCGGCGGACGCGGGGCGGGAACGGCTCGCCGGGTTCCCCTGCCGGCGGGTGCCGGACGGAGCGGACCGGCCGGGCGGCGGCGTCAAACGGGCCCTGGACGTGACCGTGTCGGCTCTTCTCCTGCTGCTGACGGGGCCGTTGCTGCTGGCCTGCGCGGTGGCGCTGCGGATCAGCGCGGGCCCCGGTGTGGTCTTCCGGCAGGAGCGCGTCGGCCAGGGCGGCCGGCCCTTCACCCTGCTGAAGTTCCGCACCCACCGCCCGGCCGACGCGCACGAGTCGGCGACCCGGTGGAGCGTGGCCGAGGAGCGGCGGATGCCGCCCCTGTGCCGCTTCCTTCGGCGGACCTCGCTGGACGAACTGCTCCAGCTGTGGAACGTCTTCCGGGGCGACATGAGCCTGGTCGGCCCGCGTCCCGAACGCCCGTACTTCGTCGCGCAGTTCAGCCGGACCTACCCGGGGTACGCGGCGCGGCACCGGATGCCGGCCGGTCTCACCGGTCTCGCTCAGGTCAGCGGCTTGCGCGGGAACACCTCCATCGAGGACCGGGCCCGGTTCGACAACGCGTACATCGACGACTGGTCGCTGTGGCGGGACGTGTGCATCCTGGCGCGCACGGCCGCCGCGCTCGTCCGCCCCACGGGGAGCTGAGCCGGTGAGTGTCGCCCTGCCCCGGTCCGCGGCGCGGTCCGCGACAAGTGTGCACGCGCGCGTGCGGGTACGGGTGCGGGTGCGGGTGCGGAACCTGCCGCCCGTCGCGGCGGTGACCGCCGTGGTCGCGCTGCTGGCCGTGCCCCTCGGGCCGGACGGCGGCAGCGGCGCGCACCCCGCCGACGCCGTGTCCGCGCTGGTGGTGCTGTACTGCGCGGTCCGCCTGGTGCGCGAGCGGCGGCGGCCGCTGTCGCGCACGGCGGCCGCGGTGCTGGGGCTGCCCGTGCTGGGACTGGCGCTGGCCGCCGCGGACGCCGCCTCGCCGGGCGCCGCTCTCGCCGGGTTCGGCCGCTATCTCCAGGTGTTCGTGCTCGTGCCGGCCGCCGTACTGCTGCTGGTGCGCGGGCGGGGCGACGTACGGCTGCTCGCCTGGGCGACCACGGGGCTGGCGCTCTGTCAGGGGGCGGTCGGCACGCACCAGTACGTCACGGCGACCGGTGCCTCGTACCAGGGCGCGACAGTGCGGGCGGTGGGGACGTTCGGGGCACAGGACGTGATGGGGATGGCGACCGTGGTGGCCCTGGGGCTGGTGTGCGCGGTGGGGCTGGCGCTGGGCCGGGGGCCGGTGCGTTCCCGGGTCGTCGCCGCCGGGTGCGCGGCCGTCCTGCTGGTGCCGCTCGCGCTGTCCTTCAGCCGCGGGGCATGGATCGCGACGGCGGTGGCCTGCGCGGCCCAGCTGCTTCTCGCCGGGGCGCGGCGGGCGCTGGCGGTGGGGGCGGCCCTGCTCGCGGCGGGCGTGGTCCTGGTCGGCGGGTTCGGCATCGGTACGGTGATGCTCCAGGAGCGGGTCGGCAGCATCGCCGAGGTCGCCGAGGCGCCGGACCGGTCGGTGACCGACCGGTACGCGATGTGGGCGGCGGCGGCCGGGATGTGGCGCGAGCGCCCGCTGACCGGCGTCGGTCTCAAGGGCTTCCCCGCGCACCGGGACGCGCACGCCTCGCTGGCGCTGTCCTCGGGCAGCGAGACCGACGGCGCGGGCGCCGGGTACGTACGGCAGCCGCTGCTCTCCCCGCACAACATGTACCTGCTGGTCCTCGCCGAGCAGGGGCTGATCGGGGTCACGGCCCTCGCGGGGAGCTGGCTGGCGCTGCTGGTGCTCGGGGTGCGGCGGCTGCGCGCGGCCCGTGCGGCGGGGTCTCCGCCGTGCGGCGGGCTCATCGCGTGCGGGCTGCTGGTGTGGCAGCTGACCGACTTCGCCTACGCCGACATCGGCGGGCCGTCGACCGTGCTGACGGCCGTATGCCTCGGCCTCGCGGCGCACTGGGCCCTCACCGGCGGGTGCCGGGAGGTGCCGGTCCGGTGAATCCGGTGAATCCGCTATATCCGGTGAATCCGGTGAATCCGGTCGATTCAATGGATCCAACGAACCCGATGAGGGCGATGAGGGCGACAGCCGTGCGGGGCGACGCGCGGATCCACGCCCACGCCCACGCGCGCGTGCCCGCGTCCGGGTCCGGGTCCGGGTCCGGGTCCGGGGCGGAGGGTACGGTGCCGTCCGATGTCGCCCTGCCCGGTATCGCCGTGGCGGACGGCGGCCGTTCCGGACGAGGGTTCCTCGCCCGCGCCGCCGCCGTCACGGCGGCGCTGTCCGTGGCCGGGTCGGTGCTCGGGCTGGCCCGGGACCAGTCGCTCGCGCGACTGTTCGGGGCGGGCGGCGAGACGGACGCCTTCCTGGTTGCGTGGACGGTGCCGGAGTTCGCGGCCACGCTGCTGATCGAGGACGGGCTTGCGTTCGCGCTGGTCCCGATGTTCAGCCTGGCCCTCGCCCGGCGGGCGGCGGGGGCGGCCGGCGATCCGGTGCGCGCGCTGGTCGCCGCGACGCTGCCCCGGCTGGCGCTCGCCTTCGCCGTGGCCGGCGCGCTGATCGTCGTAGCGGCGCCGCTGCTGGTGCGAGTGCTGGCGCCGGGGCTGTCCGAGCACGCGCTCGCGGTGGACTGCACGCGCCTCACCGCGACGTGCGTCCTCAGCTTCGGACTGGCCGGGTACTGCAGCGCGGTGCTGCGCGCGCACCGCCGCTTCCCCGCGCCGGCCGCGATCTACGTCGCCTACAACCTCGGCATCATCGCGACGATGTTCCTGCTCGGCGGGGCGCTGGGGGTGCGGGCGGCGGCGGCCGGGGTCGCGGTGGGCGGCTGTCTGATGGTGGCGGCGCAGGTGCCGTCGCTGGTCGCCGAGACGCGGAGGCGAAGGCAGAGGCAGAGGCAGAGGCAGAAGCAGAAGCAGAAGCAAGGGCGGCGACAGGAACGGCCGGCAGTCGGCCCCTCCGCCGCCGCGCAGCCCTCCACCGCGCATCCCGCCGCCCTGCCCCTCCTCCTCACCGTCCTCCTCTTCGCGCTCACCCGTCAGTCGCAGGTCCTCATCGAGCGCTTCCTCGCCTCCGGACTCGCCTCCGGTGCCATCTCCCACCTGAACTACGCGCAGAAGGTGGCGCAGATCCCGATGACGCTGTCGCTGATGCTGTGCACCGTCACCTATCCGGTGGTGGCGCGGGCGCTGGCCGACGGGGACACCGAACGGGCACGCGCGCGTGTGGAGCGGGACGTGGCGCTCGCCGCGACGCTCGTGCTGCTCGGCGCGGCCACGGTCATCGCGTGTGCCCCGCAGCTCGTCCGGCTGCTCTTCGAGCGGGGCGCGTTCACGCCCGCCGACACCGCCGCGACCGTCTCCGTGATGCGCGTGTACGCCCTCGGGCTGCTCGGCCAGACCGTGGTGGGGGCGCTGTCCCGCTGCTACTTCTCCGCCGGACGCGCGAGCTGGTACCCGGCGGCCGCGATGGCCGCCGGTGTCGTGGCCACCGGCGGGATCGGCGCGGCGGCCGTGGGCCGGTGGGGCGCGGCCGGTCTCGGCGCGGCCAACG
>NZ_JAVRHI010000230.1:0-26669 GCF_034105845.1 Streptomyces sp. CRN 30
GGCCCGGCGCCGGACGGGATCGTCGCCCGGCCGGACCCCGGCTGGGGGCTGGCCGCCCGGGGCGCCCTGGTGGAGGAGGGGGCGCCGGCCCCGGGCTTCGACCTGGCCGAACGGGACTGGGTGTGGGCCGACGTCGCCCCCCGGCTGTACGCCCACGCGGCGGCCGCCCAGTGGGACCCGGCCACCGCGGTGCCCTGGGACGCCCCCTTCGACCTGCCGCCCGCGATCGAGGCGGCGGTGGTGCAGGTCATGACGTACCTGGTGGAGAACGAACAGGCGGCCCTCGTGGTGCCGGCGCGGCTGCTGACGCGCATCCACCCGCACTTCCGGGAGGTCGTCCAGCTGCTCGCGGTGCAGGCCGCGGACGAGGCCCGGCACGTGGAGGTGTTCACCCGCCGGGCGCTGCTGCGCACCAGCGCGTTGGGCACCTCGTCGGCCGGCGGCCGCGCCTCCCTCGCCGGTCTGCTCACCGAACCGGACTTCGCGCTCGCCTCGTTCCTGCTCTCCGTCCTCGGCGAGGGCAGCTTCCTCAACCTGCTGTCGTTCCTGGACCGCCACGCCCCCGATCCGGTGACCCGCGCGGTGGTCCGCCTGGCCCACCAGGACGAGGCCCGCCACGTCGCGTTCGGGGTGGCCCACCTGGAGCACCGGGCGTCCGTGGACCCGGCGTTGAGGGGCCGGCTGCGGGGCGCGGTCGAACGCCGCCACGACATGCTGCGGGACACCGCCGGGCTCAACCAGGACGTCATGGACGCGCTCCTCGTCCTGGCCGCCGGCAGCTGGGAACCCGCGGCCGTCGCCCGGGGTCACCGCCATGTCCAGGACCTCCTGGAGGCCATGGACCAGGGGCGGCAGCGACGGCTCGTCCGGCTGGGCTTCCCCGCCGACGAGGCGGCCGACCTGTCGGCCCTGCACACCCGCAACTTCATGTGAGGACCGACGGCCGGGCCCGCGCCGATCACTTCCCCGACTCCTCCGATCCCTCCGGCTCTCCCGACCCTTCAGCCTCAGCCGCCATCCGCAGGCGCTCCCGCTGCGGCACCACCACGTACGCCGGGTCCTTCGTGGAGGCGACACCCGCCTCGAAGGTGCCGAAGCGCTGCAGGACGCTGCCCGCGAGCAGCGCGAGACCGGCGGCCGCGGCGGCCGTCCGGCTGCGCCGGGCGAGGGTGACCGCGACGGCCGTCCCGCCGAGCGTCAGGTACTCCGACGCCCGGCGCAGCCGGTGCGCCCGCCCGGTGGTGTAGGCCTCGGTCACCAGGCCGGGCCGCCGGTCGATCAGCCGGGAGGTGACGAGTTCCGCCGCCGCACCGGCCGCCGCGAGCCGCCGGGCGGGGCCCGCCTCGGCCACCGGGGCCACCACCATGCCGAGGCCGCCCCCGGCCGCCGCCGCGGAACCGGTGAACAGGAACGGCAGCTGCCGGTGGGCCTCGTGCCAGGCCGGCACGGCCGTCTGGGAGAGCAGTACCGCCGTGTACGAGGCGACCGCCGGGGCGACGACGGCCGAGGCCAGCCCGGCGGGGCGGGCGGCGAGGCGCAGCAGCTTCCCGGGCAGCGTGGCGCGCACGGCGGCGGGCAGCAGTTCGGCCGTGGCCGCCAGCACGGTGCCGGGTCCGTACGCGACGAGGATCCAGGTGCCGATGGACATCGGGGAGCTGGGCTTGGCGACGCGCAGCATGTGGTGGAACCGCTCGGGCCGCCCCAGGTCCGCGACCAGCAGGTACATGCTGGCCAGCAGACCGGCGGCGCTGCCCGCCCGGCACCCCCGGCGCAGGGACGGACGGCCCGTCAGGTCCGCCCCGGCGGCGAGCAGCGCCGCACTCGCCGACAGCCCGCCGGTGAACAGATAGCCGGCGATCTTCCAGTCCCACACCGGCGGCTTCAGCACGGGCCGGCCGTAGTACGAGCGGAACTCCGCGCGCGGCACCATCGACCGCTCCCGGCCGCCGTCACCGCCGTCGCCGCCCCGGCCCTTCCCGCCGCCGTGCCGGTCGGTGCCGAACGGACGGGCCGTCATGTCGGCCGCCCCGGCGTCACTGCGCGGCTCCCGCAGGATGCCGTCGTCCTGGCTCATCGCCGCCCTCCGCCCACGAAGACCGCCACCGCCGCGGTGAGCAGCGCGGACGCCGCCACACCCGCGTACGTCCACATCTCGGGGAGGTCGCGGGTCGGCACCACCGGGTCCGGCGGCAGCCCGTACACCTCCGGTTCGTCGAGGAGCAGGAAGAACGCGCCGTCGCCGCCGACCCCGTCGTCCGGGTCGCGCCCGTACAGCCGGGCCTCCTCCACCCCCAGCCCGTGCAGCTGTTCGAGGCGCCGGTCGGCGCGCTCCCGCAGCTCGTCCAGCACGCCGAACTGGATGGAGTCCGTCGGGCAGGCCTTGGCGCAGGCCGGTTCCAGGCCGCCGCGCAGCCGGTCGTAGCAGAGGGTGCACTTCCAGGCCCGGCCGTCGTCGGGCCGCCGGTCGATCACCCCGTACGGGCAGCCGGAGACGCAGTAGCCGCAGCCGTTGCAGATGTCCTGCTGCACCACCACGGTGGAGAACTCGGTGCGGAAAAGCGCCCCGGTGGGGCAGACGTCGAGGCAGCCGGCGTGCGTGCAGTGCTTGCACACGTCGGAGGACATCAGCCAGCGGAAGTCCGTGCGGCCCTCCGCGCCGGTGGTGGCGCCGGGCAGGTCGAAGGAGGGGAATTCCAGGTCGACCGGGCCGGTGCCCAGTTGGGCGCCGCCGCGCTCGGCGTGGAGCAGCCCCTCGGCCACCACCTCCTGCTGCACATCGGTCACGGAGGGCCCGGTGGGCAGGTCCGGCAGGCCCGTCTCCTGCAGGCCCAGCGGGCGCTGCTGCTCGATGAAGGCGACGTGCCGCCAGGAGGACGCCCCGAGCATGCCGGTGTTGTCGTACGACATGCCCGTCAGGTCGAGGCCGTCCTCGGGCACGAGGTTCCACTCCTTGCAGGCCACCTCGCACGCCTTGCAGCCGATGCAGACCGAGGTGTCGGTGAAGAAGCCCACCCGCGGTGGGTGGTCGACGTGGCCGGCGTCCGCGGCGGGGTCGTCGAGCGGCCCGTAGAAGCTGTTCTCGCGGGTCATGGGGAGCCTTCCGGTGGGGCCTGGTCCTGGTCCTGGTCCGGTTCCATGTGGGGCGGCCCGGGACCGTCACCGGCCGTCATGATGCGGGTGCCGGTCCGCGGGGTGATGCCGGCCCGCTCGCGGTAGCCGCGGACGTACTCCAGCAGGGCGGGCCCCCGCGGTCGTCGCCCGGGCCGGACGTCGCAGGTCAGCACCTTGCTCTCCTGGATGAGCACGTTCGGGTCGGCCACCACGCCGATCAGGTCGTTGACCACGTCGCCGCTGACCAGTCCGGTGTGCCCCCAGTGGTAGGGCATCCACACCTGGTGGACCGTGCGGCCGTCGATCCGCAGCGGGGCCATCCGGTCGGTGACGAGCACCCTGGCGTCCACCGCGGCACGGCTCGTGATGACGTGGGCCCAGTCCAGGTGGGCCAGACCGCGTTCGGCGGCCAGCTCCGGCGACACCTCCACGGTGAGCTCCGGCTGGAGCTCGGCCAGGTACGGCAGCTGCCGGCTCATGCCGCCCGCGGTGTGGTGCTCGGTGAGCCGCGAGGCGGTGAACACGTACGGGAACACCTCGAAGTGGGCTTCGGGCGGGGCCGGGTTGGACGGGTTGTCGGGGCGTCCGTACACCTTGCGCACGGGGTTGCCCTGCTGGCCGTACAGCAGGTTGCGGACGGGCGACTCGTGCGGCTCGTAGTGGGTGGGCAGCGGGCCGTCCGCCAGCCCGGAGGGGGCGAACAGCCACGCCTTGCCGTCCGCCATCATGATGAACGCGTCGTCGCCGCCCAGCGCCTCGGGCCCCGACGAGCCCTCGGGCGGCCGGTAGTGGGGCGGCTTGGTCCGCTCGAAGTCCGGGATGTCGTGCCCGGTCCACTCGCCCTCCTCCGCGTCCCACCAGACCAGCGCCTTGCGCTCGCTCCAGGGGCGGCCCTCGGGGTCGGCGGAGGCACGGTTGTAGAGCACCCGCCGGTTCAGCGGCCAGGTCCAGCCCCACTCCGCCTCGTACGGGCCCTGCTCGAACCGGGACCTGCGCCGCCGCGCCTGGTTGACCTCGTCGGCGTACACCCCGCTGTAGATCCAGCAGCCGCAGGCGGTGCTGCCGTCGGCCCTGAGATCGGCGTAGCCGCTGACGGCCCGGCCGGTCCGCAGGTCGACGCCGTTGATGCGGCGCAGCACGTCGGCGGGGTCCGGCTCGTCGCCCTCCATCCGGTAGTCCCAGGCGAGGTCGAGCAGGGGACGGTCGCGTTCGTCCGTCGAACCGGCCAGCCTTTCCCGCAGCAGCCGGCCGAGGTGGTGGAAGAACCACAGCTCGGAGCGGCAGTCACCGGACGGCTCGACGGCCTGGTCCCGCCACTGCAGCATCCGCTGGGTCTGGGTGAAGGTGCCGGACTTCTCCACGTGCGAGGAGGCGGGGAAGAAGAACACCTCCGTACGGCACCGTTCGGTGACGATCTCCCCGGTCTCGATCTCGGGCGCGTCCTTCCAGAACGTGGCGCTCTCGATCATGGTCAGGTCGCGCACCACCACCCAGTCGAGGTTGGCCATGCCGAGCCGCTGGAGCTTGCCGTGCGCCGAGCCGACCGCCGGGTTCTGGCCGAGCACGAAGTAGCCGGAGACCTTCCCCTCGACCATGTCCATCACGGTGCGGTACGTGCCGTGGTCGCCGTTGATGCGCGGCAGGTAGTCGAAGCAGTAGTCGTTCTCCGCGGTCGCCGCGTCGCCCCAGTACTCCTTGAGCAGCGAGATCATGTAGGCGTCGGTGTTGCCCCAGTACCCCTTGGTCCGGTGCGGCCCGACCGCGTCCACGTACCCGGCCAGGTCCGCGTGGCCGGTGTCCGGCATCGGCAGGTAGCCGGGCAGCAGGTTGAACAGGGTCGGGATGTCGGTGGAGCCCTGGATGCTGGCGTGCCCGCGCAGCGCGTAGATGCCGCCGCCGGGACGGCCGATGTTGCCCAGCAGCAGCTGCACGATGGCCCCGGCCCGGATGTACTGCGCGCCGACCGAGTGCTGGGTCCAGCCGACGCTGTACACCAGCGCGGTGGTGCGCTCCCGGCCCGAGTTGGCCGTCCAGGCGCGGCACACGTCCAGGAACTGCTCCCGCGGCACCCCGCAGACCCGCTCCACCATCTCCGGGGTGTACCGGGCGAAGTGCCGCTTGAGCACCTGGAAGACACAGCGGGGATGTGTGAGGTCCGGATCGGAGGCGATCTCGGTGTCGGTCCCCTCGACGGTCGGCCCGGCGGCCCCGTGCCGGAACGGCTCGGTCTGCTCCTTCTCCCGGCGGCCCGGCCGCTCCTCCGCCCGGACGCTCTCGTACGCCCAGCTGGAGGCGTCGTACGCGGCGGTGCCCGGGTCGTACCCGCTGAACAGCCCGTCCAGGTCCTCGGTGTCCCGGTACCGCTCGCTCAGCAGGAACGGCGCGTTGGTGTACGCCCGCACGTACTCACGGAAGTCCAGGTCGTGGGAGAGGATGTGGTTGACCACCCCGCCGAGGAACGCGATGTCGGTACCGGCCCGCAGCGTCACGTGCTGGTCGGCATGCGCGCTCGTACGGGTGAAGCGCGGGTCGATGTGGATGACCCGGGCGCCGCGCGCCTTGGCCTCCATCACCCACTGGAACCCGACCGGATGGGCCTCGGCCATGTTCGAGCCCATGATGATGACGCAGTCGGTGTTGACCAGGTCCTGCTGGTAGTCGGTGGCGCCGCCGCGCCCGAACGAGGCTCCCAGACCGGGAACCGTGGCGGAGTGTCAAATACGTGCCTGGTTCTCGACCTGGAGTGCCCCGAGCGCCGTGAACAACTTCTTGATGAGGTAGTTCTCCTCGTTGTCCAGCGTGGCCCCGCCGAGGCTGGCGATCCCCATCGTGCGCCGCAGCGTCCGGCCGTCCTCGTCGGTGTCCTGCCAGCCCTTCCGCCGCGCGGCCAGCACCCGGTCGGCCACCATCTCCATGGCGGTGCCGAGCTCCAGGTCCTGCCACTCGGTGCCGTAGGGCGGCCGGTAGCGCACCTTCAGCTCACGCTGCGGACCGGTGACGAGCTGCTTGCTGGCCGAGCCCTTGGGGCACAGCCGGCCGCGCGAGATCGGGCTGTGCGGGTTGCCCTCGATCTGGGTGACCCGCTCGTCCTTCACGTACACGCGCTGCGCGCAGCCCACCGCGCAGAACGGGCAGACCGAGTCCACCACCCGGTCGGCGTCCTCCGTCCGGGGCGTCAGCCCGGCCGAGCGCGCGGACCGCGCCGCCGTGCCGCGCCCGAGCGGGTCCGTCCCGGTGAGCTGCCGGTACACCGGCCATGCGTCGAGCCACCGTCTCACGCCCATCCGCCTGCTCCTTCGTGCGGTGGCGGTTGTCTGTCGCCTCCACCCGACCGTACGCCGTCACCGGGAGGCCGCAACCCGGGGCCGGAGAGTTCGTTGTCCGACCGACGGGCGAGCGGTGGTGGGCGGGCGAACGGGGGGCGCGGCCGTGCGACGGACGGTGTCGGGGTGCCGAGGGGCGGTGGGCGCGCTCGCGGTGGCGGGAGCGCTGTTCATGGCGGCGGCGGTGCCCGCCGGAGCCAATGCCGCGGGAGGGGAGGCCGGACCGTACCCACGCTGTGCCGGCCCGGTGTCCGGATGCGTGGGCGAGGCGGAACACACGCTCGCCGGCCTCCGGGACGAGCTGGGCTGTGACCACCGGGCGCCCTTCGCCGCCGTCTACGTCGCCCTCGAGCGGGAGCTCGCGGCCGAGGTCCTGCGGCCCGGGGCGTTCGCGGAGCCGTCGTGGACGGCGGGCGACCTGAACACCGGCTTCGTCGACCGCTACCTGGCCGCCCTGCGGGCCGACCGCGCCGGCCGTCCCGTGCCGCGGGCCTGGGCGATCGCGTTCGAGGCGGCCCGGTCGGGCGACGCGAACGCCGGACAGGACGTCCTGCTGGGGGCCAACGCCCACATCCAGCGCGACATGCCGTACGTCCTCGCCCGGCTCGGCACGACCCGTCCCGACGGAACCTCCCGCAAACCCGACTACGACCGTGTCCAGACGGTGCTGGAGCGCGCCTACGGGCCCGCGGTACGCGAGGTCGCCCGGCGGTACGACCCCGTGGTCGGTCTGGCCGACGACCGGTGGAACCCGATCGCCGGTCTCACCGCGACGCAGCTGTTCCGCCTCTGGCGCGAACAGGCCTGGTCGCACGCCCGGGCGCTGACGGACGCCCCGGACGACACCGCGCGCCGACGGGTGGCACGGGACATCGAAGCCGGCGCGGCACACTGGGCCGCCCTGCTGTCGGCGGTCCGGGTCCCCGGGTACCGGCTGGTCCGCGACACCCACTGCACGGACCGGCCCGGGCGGCCGGGGGACGGTCCCTAGCCGGTGAAGTCCGTACGGATGGCGGCGATGTCGAACTGGAGGCGCACCTTCTCGCTCACCATGGCCCCGCCCTCGGCCAGCCTGGCGTTGTAGGTCAGGCCCCAGTCGGAGCGGTTGATGGTGGTGGTGCCGTCGAAGCCGACCCGCTCGTAACCGAACGGGTCGACCACATGACCGATGTAGGTCAGCTCCAGGACGACAGGGGCGGTGACGCTCTTGATGGTGAGGTCACCGGTCATGCGGTAGACGTCCTTGCTCGCGAGCTCCACCTCGGTGCTCCGGAACGTCATCTCCGGGTACCGCCGGGAGTCCAGGAAGTCGCGGCCGACCAGATGGCCGTCGCGCTGCTCCACACCCGTGTCGACGCTGCCGGTGGCCACCACGATCTCGGCCCGGGAGCGGGCGGGCCTGCGGCCGTCGAAGTAGAGGCGGCTGTCGTACCGGGTGAAGGAGCCCCGCACCGTCGTCACCATGGCGTGCCGCACGGAGAACCCGATCCTGCTGTGGGCGGGATCGATCATCCAGTCCCCGGAGAGGGCCGCGAGGGCGGGGTCCGGCTGGACGGCGGCCCGGGACGTCGTCGCCGACGGAGCCGGCCGGACCGCCGGATCCGGCTGCGCCACCGCGCGCCGTGGTGCGGGACTGGAAGTGCGGCTGAACAAGTTCATGAGGCACCTAGTTACTTCATGGGGGAGGAGCCCGCAAGACCCGATCATGAAAGCCGACGTCAAACGGAACGAGACCTTCACAGATGGGTGGTTCCTCCGGCCGGCGGATGTCCGCACCGCACCGGAGGAGACCCTCGGTGATCATGTGATGACGGACGGGTTCTCGCGCGGCCGGAAGCGGACGGAAGGGACACGGGAGATGGCAGACAACGGGACGACCGGCACCGCCGTGGTGACCGGGGCGTCGTCGGGCATCGGGGCCGAGTACGCCGGGCGGCTGGCCGCGCGCGGCTTCGGCCTGGTCCTGGTCGCCCGGCGCGCCGAACGCCTGGCCGCGCTGGCGGAACGGCTGCGCGACTCCACCGGGGCGGCGGTGGAGACGCTGGTGGCCGACCTCGCCCGGACGGCGGACGTCGCCCGGGTCGCGGAGCGGGTGGCCGCCCCGGACGTGTCCCTGCTGGTCAACAACGCGGGCATCAACGGGTACGGGCCCTTCACCGAGGCCGATCCCACGCTGCTGGCCAAGGTGGTCGACGTGAACGTCGTGGCGCCCACGGCGCTGGCCCGCGCCGCCCTCCCCGGGATGGTGGCGCGCGGCCGGGGCGCCGTCGTCAACGTCGCCTCGCTGCTGGCGTTCGCCGGCTCCCTGCCGCCCGGGCCCCTCCCGCACCGTGCCGTCTACGCGGGCACCAAGGGGTACATGGTGACCTTCACCAGGACCCTCGCCGCCGAGCTGGCCGGCACACCGGTACGGGTCCAGGTCGTCTGCCCCGGCCTCACCGCCACCGAGTTCCACCTCAGCGCGGGCGACAGCCCGGTCGAGGGCGAGCGGCAGCGCGTCCACGACGAGGGCGGGATGCCCGCGGCCGACGTGGTGACCGCCTCGCTCGCCGCGCTGGACACCGGGGAGGTGCTGTGCGTGCCCGGCCTGGCGGACGCCGGTGCCGTGGACGGCCTGGCCGCCGCCGAACTCGGGCTGCGCGCCGGGCCCGGCGCGTCGGTGGCCGAGCGCTACCGGGCCGGGTAGCGCACGGGGCGGTACCGCGGTGCGGGACCGGGTGCGCGCCTCGGCCACCCCGGACTGTCAGTGCCGGCTGAGATGCTGCCGGGCGTGGACGACTGGCAGATCATGCGGGGCCGGGTGTACGGCGCCGATCACACCGATCCCGGCCCGCGGCCCGGGCGTACCTACGGCGAACTGGTGGGCGGCCCGCTCGACGGCCTGCTCCTGGACGTCACCGACCTGCCCGACCGGGCCCGGCGCGAGGGGGTCGAGCTGCCGACCGAGATAGGACGCCACGGCCCCGGCGGCCGGGCCCGGTACGTGCCCCGGGCGGACGGCGGACGCCGGTTCGACTGGGCCGGGGACCTGCGGTGAGAACCAGGGGCGCGAGCCGGCCGCCGCGGCCCGGCAGGCCCGGGATCCCCCGGTCCGGTCGTCCCGGTCAGGGCCGTACCGGGCCGGGGGAGCCCGGCCCGACGGCCGGGCCCCGTCGGGCAGCCCGTCCTGCCGCCCCTCCGGCGGCGGGTGCGAGGATGCCCCCGCCCTCCGGGCGGCGACGGAGGGGTGACGGCAGGCCCTAGGCCGTCTCGGACGTGCTTCCGTCGGCCGGTTCCGGCGCCTGCTGGGCGCTGTCGGGGGCGGTGTAGTACACCGAGGTCCCCTGCTTGGTGCGCTGGGCGTGGTTCCGGGCCACGAGCCCCTCGACGGTGGTGCGCACGACGGTGGTCTTGATGCCGCGCTCGGGGTGGGCCTGATCGAGCGCCGTGGCGATCTCCGCGGCGGAACGCGGCTCGCCCTGCTCCGTGAGGTGGCGGCGGACGAGTTCGACCAGGGTGGGCTTGTCCGCCTTCTCCGCGGTGGCCTGCTTCCCGGTGCCCGCCTTCTTCCCTGCGGTGCTCCTGCCCGCGGTCTTCGGGGCGGCCGGCTTCTTGTCCGCGGCGCGGCCCCGCGCGCCCGCGCTCTTCTTCGGCTGCGCCCGCCGCTGCGCGCCGGACTTGGTCGCGGTGTCCTCCCGGGGGGCGGGCACGGTGGTGCCGCCGGTCTCGGCGGCGGCCGAGGCGGCGGCCGGTGCCGCGCCGAGCGCCTGCTGCACGTTGACCAGCACGGCGTGATCGTGCTGCAGGGCGGTCAGTTGCTGCTGCAGCGCGGCGATGTCCGCGCTGATCCGTTCCTGCTCGGCGGTGTTGCGCTCCAGGTCGGTGGCCACCTGGGTGGCGTACTGCGATGTCAGGTCGGTGGCGGTGGTGGTGTTTTCGGGCATGCGGTGGACCTTTCCTCGGTTTCCTGGCCGGACTTGTGACGGCCGGCGTGAGCCGTACGCATGGACGCTCGTGACGGCGCCCGATCGGCGGCGGAGGTGACTGCCGCGCGGAGCCCGGCGTGGAGATAGTACGGATGAGGGCTGTGCTTTGTGGGGTTGTGGGTGGTGTGTTGGGCGGGATCCGGGCCGGGGCACCGGCGGTCGGGCCCGCTGACGGACCCGGACCGGGCGGCCGTTCCGCCTGCCGGTGACGACCGGGGCACCACCTCGACGGCGCGGGACGTCGCCCGTGCGTGGCCTCGGTGGGCGTCAGCGCGGGCGGGACATTAACCGGCACGAATGGTTGGGCGGCCGGGCGGTGTCCCCTGCGCGGGACGGGTCGTTCATCAGCTCACACGACCCTCGGAACATCACACGGCGACAGCCGTCGCGTTCTCCCCGCCCCATTCGCTCCGTACCCCTGTAAGGACCTTCGATGGCCCGCCTGACCTCCCGTCTTCCCTTCCGCGCCCTGCGTATGCTCCTCGCCGCCGCCGTACTGGCCGCCGCGTCCCTGACCACCGGCGGGGCCCACGCCGCCCCGGCGGCGGAGGCGGGCGGCGGGTGGAACGACTACTCATGCCGCCCCTCCCCGGCCCACCCGCGGCCGGTCGTCCTGGTCCACGGCACCGGTGCCAACTCGGTGACCAACTGGGCCGTTCTCGCCCCCGACCTGGCGCGGCGCGGCTACTGCGTCTTCGCCCTGGACTACGGCCAGGTGGGCCTGCCCCTGGTGCACGGCCTGGGGCCGATCGAACGTTCCGCCGGGCAGCTGCGTTCGTACATCGACCACGTGCTCGCCACGACCGGCGCCCACGAGGTCGACGTGATCGGCCATTCGCAGGGCGGCATGATGCCCCGCTACTACCTGAGGTTCCTCGGCGGCGCGGACGAGGTGCACCACCTCATCGGCATCGCCCCGAGCAACCACGGCACCACCCTGCACGGGCTGGCCCCGCTGGTGCGCGCGGCCACCCGGCGGGTCCCGGCCGCCGACCGCATCTTCCCGGCCGTCAACCAGCAGCTCGCCGGATCACCTTTTCTGACTAGGCTGAACGCCGGCGGCGACACCGTTCCCGGCGTCCACTACACCGTGATCGCCACCCGCTACGACCAGGTGGTCACCCCGTACCGGTCCCAGTTCCTGCACGGCCCGGACGTACGCAACGTCCTCGTCCAGGACCTGTGCCCGACCGACCTGGCCACACACGAATCCGTCGGCTTCACCGACCGCGTCACCCACCACGAGATCGCCAACATCCTCGACCCCGCCCACGCCACCCCCACCACCTGCGCCTCCGCCCTGCGGTAGACACGTGCGCGGCCGGGCGGAGCGACACTTTGCCGGAACGGCAACACGGCTCCGCCTCCCACGGCCTCCGCAGCATGATGGGCGCCGAACGGTACCGACCGAACGGACCCGGAGGACACATGTCAGCGCACGCCACCCGCCCCACCCACCGCGTCGTCCCCTCACCGGCAGGCCGCGTCCACCTGGTGGAGCAGGGGACCGGGCCGGTGGTGCTGCTCGTGCACGGTTTCCCCGAGTCCTGGTACTCCTGGCGCCACCAGTTGCCGGCCCTGGCCGCCGCCGGGTACCGGGCGGTCGCCGTGGACGTACGCGGCTACGGACGTTCCTCCCGGCCCGGTGACGTCGCCGCGTACCGGATGCGCGAACTGGTGGCGGACAACGTCGCGGTGGTGCGCGCGCTGGGTGCGGAGTCGGCGGTCGTCGTCGGTCACGACTGGGGCGCGGGCATCGCCGCCCACTCCGCACTGCTCGAGCCGGAGGTCTTCCGCGCGGTGGGCATGCTCAGCGTCCCGTACACCCCGCCCGGCGGACCGCGGCCCACCGAGGCGTTCGCGCGCGTGGGCGGGGACGACGAGTTCTACATCTCCTACTTCCAGCAGCCGGGCCGTGCCGAGGCCGAGATCGAGCCGGACGTGCGCGGCTGGCTCGCGGGCGTCTACGCGGCCCTGTCCGCCGACACCATGCCCGCCTCCGGCGCCCCGGACCCGCACTTCATCGGCCGCGGCGGGACGATGAGCGAGCGCTTCCCCGCCGGACAACTCCCGGCCTGGCTCGGCGAGGAGGACCTCGACGTGTACGCCGGGGAGTTCGAACGGACCGGCCTGACCGGCGCACTGAACCGCTACCGGAACATGGACCGCGACTGGGAGGAGCTCGCCGACCTCCACGGCGCGCCCATCGCCCAGCCGTCCCTGTTCATCGGCGGCCGCGAGGACGCGAGCACCATGTGGCTGTCCGACGCGATCGACGCCTACCCCACCACCCTTCCCGGGCTGACCTCCTGCCACCTGCTGGACGACTGCGGTCACTGGGTGCAGCAGGAGCACCCCGCCGAGGTGAACCGCATCCTGACGGAGTGGCTCGCCGCGCTGCCCGCCTGATCGCCGCCGGTTGGGACTTTCGCAACAGGCCCTAGGGCGTGCGCTGCCGCCGGGCCGCCATCACCGCGTACACGATGACGCCCGCGAACAGGAACAGCACGCCCTGGTACACCGCCGCGTATCCGGCGCCCGCCACGAGCCACATCGAGAAGGCCGCCGCGACGGCCGCGACCACGGTGTCCCGCACCAGCCGCCCGCGGTCCACCAGTTCGTGCCGCCCGGAGACGAGGTGGAACAGCTGCGCGGCGGCGGCCAGCAGGTACGGCACGGTCGCGGTGAACGTGGTGACCAGGACCAGGACGTCGAAGACCCGCGCCGTGCCCGCCGTGTAGTTGTAGACGGTGAGCAGCGAGGCCAGCACGACGGTGACGCCGACACCGACGGTCGGGACGCCCCGCCGTCGGTGCGCGAAGGCGGCGGGGAACAGGCCGTCCTTGGCGGCCGCGTACGGGGTCTGGGCGCTCAGCAGCGTCCAGCCGTTGAGACAGCCGGTCATCGACACGAGCGCGGCCAGGGCGACGGCCCAGCCGCCCCAGGCGCCGCCGAACATGGCGTTCACGGCGTCCGAGAAGGGCGCGGTCGACTCCGCCAGGCGGTCGTGGGCGACCGTGCCGAAGACGGACAGCGTGCCGAGCAGGTAGACGAGCGCCGCGCCCGCGGTGCCGATGACGGTGGCGCGTCCGACGTTGCGCCGGGGGTTCTTGACCTCGCCCGCGCTGACGGCGGCGGACTCCACGCCCAGGTAGGAGAAGAGCAGCAGGCCGGCGGCGGCGGACACCGCGCCGATCGTGCTGCCGCCGCTCGCGTTGAACGGGCCCAGGTTGTCCGCGTCGAAGAAGAACAGCCCGCCCACCGCGACGAGCAGCAGCGGAGCGAACTTCAGCACCGTGGAGACCAGCTGGACGGCGCCCACGTAACGGGTGCCCGCGAAGTTGGCGAGCGCGGGCAGCCACTGCAGGACGAGTGCGGCCAGACAGGCGGACCAGACGTGGTCGTTCACCGGGATCAGCACGTCGAGGTAGCCGACGGCGGCGACGGCGAGCGCGGCGTTCGACACCCAGGTGGTGATCCAGTACGCCCAGGCGGCGAGGAAGCCGGCGAAGTCGCCGAAGGCCTCGCGGGCGTACACGTAGGGGCCGCCGGTGCGCGGATCGCGCTGGGCGAGCCGGCCGAAGACCAGGGCGAGGGCGATGGCACCCACGGTCAGGACGCCGAAGGCGACCAGGCTGACGGTGCCGTACGGGGCCACGGAGGCGGGGAGCAGGAAGATGCCGCCGCCGATGATGTTGCCCGTGACCAGGGCGGTGGCGACGGGCAGACCGAAGCGGCGGGCGTGTCTGCCGGTGCCGCCGGCGGGGTCGTCCGCCGGGGTGGGGCTCACGGGGGTCTGCGCTGAGGCCGGAGCCGGCTGCGGGGCGGTCCCGGTGACGTGCATGGGGTGGTGCGCCTCTCTCGAACTGGTGCCCGGGATCACCGGGGCGGGCCCCATGGTCCGACATCGTCCGATGCGCCTCCAAATCACACTTTTTTATCCTGCCGGTCTCCTTGCCGCACCGCAAAAGGTGCGCCGTCCGGGGCGCCGGAGCGGGAATCGTCCAGTGGTGCGCCGGAGCGTGAGAACCGGTGACCGAAAAGGCGCGGTCCTCGTTCACCCGACATGTGCCATCGCCGGACGCTCAGGCTGTTCACTCTTTCCGCCGCGGTCGCGGTCAGTGCGATCGGGGGCGCCACGACGGCGTCGGCGGGAGGTGCCCTGCCCGACACCCCGCCCGCCGCCGGCGCCGGGTGCCGCGGCTCGGATGAGGGCGCCCGGGCGGGGGGCGCGACCACGCACGGGACCGGCACCCTCCACGGCAACGCGACCGAGGGCCCGGTCGGGGGCTCCCTCAACCAGTGCGGTGGCACGAGCAGCCTGGTCGCCCCGCCGGCGGTCGGCGCGCTCTTCCTGGGGCCGGCGCTGCAGAACCTGGCCCAGAAGATGCGCGGCGGAATGTAGGTCGTGCCCGGCCCGGTGGGACGACGACACGCGACGTGAAGAAAGTTAAGTAAATGAGGTCAACATCTGGTTCGATGGGGTAGGTGATCTTGCGTCCCTGCCCTCGGAAAGGCAACAGCTGATGTCACCCGTCTTCGCACAGACCTCGACCGTCGTTCTGTTGTCTCCCTTCCGCAGGGCAGCGGAGGATCCCCATGACATGGCCGTCCGACGCCCCCAGGGTTCCCCGCAGACAGCGATCACGGAGGTCTGATCATGTTCATGGCCCAGCCCCGTGCCCGCTCCCGCTCGCGTTCCGACATCCCGTTCGAGGCCATCGACGCCGACGTCCTCCGCATCATCTCCGACACCCGCACCCCGGTGTTCGTCACCGTGCACGCGGGCGGCCGGCGCCGGTACGGCTACTGGCAGGCGTACGACTCCCGCACCAACCGGGGAGGGTGCTACGTCGCCCTGCCGACCCCGGTCTGCGACCGGCTGCACTCCGCGGGCCGGATCGAACTCGGTGATCCCCTGGAGGACCCGGGCAAGACGACGTACCGCGTCCGGCCCGGCCGCACTCCGGCCCCGTCCGCCCGCAGGCCCCCCGCGCCGGTGCGCCTCCCCGCGGCCCCGGCCCCAGCACCGGCCCCCGCCCCAGCCCCGTCCCCGGTGCGCACGGCGGCACGGACGCTGGTCGCCTGAGGGCGGAGGAGCCCGACGACCGGCGGCGTCGAGGAGAAGGGGCGCTCTGAGGCGCTCGCGTGGGAGCAGATCGCCTCGGCGGGGGCGTCGGCGCTGTCCCTCAACGCGATCGCCAAGCAGGTGGGCATGAGCGGCCCCGCGCTCTACCGGTACTTCGCCGGCCGCGACGAGCTGATCACCGAGCTGGTCCGTGACGCGTACCGGAGCCTCGCCGACGCCCTGCACACGGCTTCCCAGGACGCCGCCGACGCGGCTACGGCACGCCCATTCCCGGCTACCACGCGCCCGACGACACCACCGCGAACGCCGGCGAGATCATGCACACGCTGCTCGACGCCTGCTCCGCGCTGCCGCCGCGTCCGGACAGCCCTGCGGCGGCGGCGTTCGACACGCACCTGGAGGACCACCGGCCGTGGGCGGACGGGCACCCCGCCCCGCCCGCGGTCCTGCACCGGGCCCTGGCCTTCTGGACCCGGCTGCACGGCGTCCTGTCCCTGGAACTCTCGGGCCACCTCACCGGAATGGCGTTCGACCCCGCGCTGCTCTTCGCGGCCGAGGTGGAGAGCCTGCTGGAGCCCCGACCCGCCCGCTGGGCCCTAACGGCCCCTCCAGGGCGCGAAGGCGTTGTCCGTTCCGCGGAGGGCGGGGCCCAGCTCCGGGTGGTGCCGCAGCAGCACGGCGACCATGGTGGTGCGGTCCACCCACGCCAGGCCCTCCGGCGTGTAGGTCTCGGGCCGGTAGTCGGTGGTGAAGAAACGGTCGCTCTTCAGCCGGCGGCTGGCCATCAGGACGAAGATGCGGAACAGCGAGTCGCTGAAGCCGAATCCGGCCGGCCGCGGCTCCGCGAGATTGCCCACCAGCGTGTCGACGCGGTCGATCCGGCCTCCGTAGACGTCCTCCAGGAGCGCGGTGTCCTCCTTGTGCCCGCCGGTCAGCTCCTCGAAGGAGGCGACCGGACGCTTGCGGAGCATCGTCCGGTAGGCGTTGTAACGGGGGATGCCGCGCTCGCGGTCGCGCAGGATGTCGACGGTGCCCAGATCGACGCGCTCGCCGGTGAGCCGGACGAGGTCGCGCAGGGCGTCCGGGTGGTTGTGCAGGACCAGTGCGCCGGGATGGGCGACACCGAAGGAGAACAGCAGGTCGCTCATGCCGTGGGCGTCCACGGCGGCCCGGGTGGCGGGGCCTTGCATGTCGTCGAAGCCGATGACCGCGCGGACGCCGCACGTACGGTGGTCACGGATCGTCAGCGCGTCGGGGATCAGCGGATGCATCCGGTACGCCGAGACGAACTCCTCCGTCATGGAGTACGGGGCGGCGTGGTGGGCGGTGGGGGAGCCGAGGATGCCGCTGAGCACCTCGCCCCGGCCGATCCGCCCGAACCTCCGGCTGAGGCGGCGCGGCAGGAGGCCGTACCAGTTGGCGTTCATCGCCCGGCGCACCACCGGGGTGCCGAGGATGCCGGGTGTCCACTCGACCGTATGGATCTTGGCCATGAGCGCGGTGTTGACCAGCCGGGCGGTGTGGAAGAGCCGTTCGTCTCCCCAGGCCGGATAGGACGAGCGCAGATGGCCGCAGATGGCGTTGTGCTCCCTGGCGAACAGGGTGTGCAGGAGCGACAGGCCCGTCCAGTAGTCGGCGTTCATGCCGGTCGCGTCGAGACACGACCGCCCCGGCCGCGGATCGGCGGGCAGCCGCCCGTCCACGACCGTGAGCCGGCCGCCCTCCCCGGTGCGCAGCGACCGGCACTGCGCCTCGTCGGAGCCGTAGAGCTGTGAGCCGTCCCACCAGTGCGTGACGGTGTTCGCGTACGTGGGCGGCGCGTGCGGGGTGGTGTGCGCGAGGGGATCGGGCCGGGTCCGGTTGACCCGCATCGGGCACGCGCCCCGCCAGCCGTCGTCCTCGGCGAGGGGAACGGTGAAGGGCTCGGCCCGCTCGTTGTCTCCGTGGTTGGCCCAGCCGTGCGTCTGGAAGTGGATCCAGGCGGCGGCCAGCAGGTTGAGCGTGGTGGCCGGGGTGAAACCGCGGCGGGCCAGCAGCCGGCGGCTGATCTCGCGCGGGCTGGGGGACATCAGGTCGTCGTCGGAGCCGGGGAAAGTCAGCCGCAGCGGGGCGTTGCGGTCCAGCCGGGTGCCGGCCCGGCCCATGTCCTCGTCCTCGGGGTCGTACCCGGAACCGTCGTAGGAGCGGTACGGCGCGAGGGCGGGCGTTCGCCGGCGGGGCCGCTCGCCGCCCGCGGAGAAGGTGTCGTGCAGGTTGTGACGGCGGAGGTCGTCGCGGAGCACCCGGAGGTTGAGCAGGCCGAGGGCCGGGGGGAGTTCGTGCCACGCGCGACGGCCGTTGAGCCGGCCGAACGCGGCGGAGCCGAGGCGTTCGAGGACGCCGGGCGGTTCGTACGGCTGGGCCGGCCGGCCGCAGGCGTGGGGGTCGTGCGGGGTGGGAACGGCCGGGTCGGGCGGGGCCTTCGCGTTCTCCGCGTTCCTTGGGGCCTTCGCGTTCTCCGCGTTCCTTGGGGTCTTCGCGCTCTTCGCGTCCTTCGGGTCCTTCGGGTGGTCTTCTGGGTCCGTCCGGTCCGGCATGTGTTTCCCTTCAGCGTGGGGCCAGAGTGAGCCGGATGCCGGTGGGGGACAGGGCGCCCGGTAGTGGGCGGTGCGGGTCGAGGGCCGGCCGGCTCCCGGTGATGCGGCAGGCGCGCAGTACCTGGTCGCACAGGGCCGTGGTGATCAGCAGCGCCGACCGGTCGCCGGGGCAGCGGCCGCCGCCCTGGCTGAAGGGTGCCGTCCGGGTGTCCCGGTCGGCGCCTTCGGCCGACCAGCGGCCCGGCACGAACCGGTCGCCGTCCGCGACGCGTGAGGAGTCACGCTGCAGGAAGCCGATCGGAACCAGCACCTGGGTGCCCGCCGGACGGCACACCCCGCGCCACTCGGTGTCGGCGCGCAGGACGCGCACCAGGTCGGAGACGGGGGGATAGAGCCGCAGGGCCTCCTGTACACAGGCCCGCAGCCGGGAGTCCCGTCCGGCGAGCGACTCCTCGTACACCGCCTGCTGTTCGGCGGGACGGGCGGCGAGCAGGGCCAGGGTCGTGACGGCGGCGTACGCCAGGGAGTCGATCGCCAGCAACCAGTGGTGGGCCTGGCCCACCGGGTCGATCTCCTCGGCGCACGGCTGGGCCAGGGCGCGGCCGGTCAGGGTGTACGGGGGCGCGTGGGCGGCGTACTCGTGCAGCCGGACGGTGGCGCGGGCGTAGAGCTGGGCGGTGGCGGGGCCGGGGCGGCGCACCGTCCCCCAGTTGGCCCTCCGGCGCAGCGACCTCAGCCAGCCGTGGAGTTCCTCGTCGTCGGCCGCCGCGTCACCCAGCACACAGCGGCGGGCGATCCGTTCGACGGCACGGGCCAGCTCCGGGTGGGTGAGCCGGGGCCCCCGGGTGAGCGGTGCGCTCTCCTCCCGGATGACGGAGAGGAAGGCGGCGCCGCAGGGGTGGGTGTCCCGGTCATGGGCCAGGGCGTGCTCGTTGAGCGCGCGGCGGGCCTCGCGCAGCGGGCCGTGGGTGCAGATGACGCCGGTCGGTTCCATGACCGAGAGCATCCGGGCCTTGGCACCGGCGTCCAGGGCGAGCCGTGCGACCGGTTCGGCGAAGAACCGCTGGACATCGGCCGGGTCGAACAGGACGAGCATGCCGCCCGACCGCCCGCGCACCAGCACGGGCGCGCCGCCGTGCCGGTCCCGCAGGGAGCGGAGGGTGGCGGCCGACCACCGGTGCTGCCGGACCGCGACCAGCAGGGCCACCGTGCGGGGCCGCTTGGTGACGCCGCCCTTGACGAGGAGCGGCAGGGAATGGGTCAGGACGAACCGCAGGGACGAGACCGGGCCCGCGCGGACGGGCTCTCCGGCCGCGTCATGCCCGGGGGCGGTGCGCGCGGTCACGCTCCGGCCGCCTTCCCGGACGTCGTGACGGAAGCGTCGATGAGGGGTGTGGGGGCGGTGGGCTGGAGGGGGGCGAGGTGCATACCGGCCTTCCGGCGTCGCGGGCGGGGCACGGGGGAGACGGTGCGGCGTCTCCAGCCTGGCCCGCTCCGTGGCGGGGAGGGCAGAGCGTGATCGAGGGCACGCGAAGCACTCTCCGGCCGGCCCGGAGGCGTGAGCACAACGGGTGTGCCCGGTGCTGCCCGAGTGGCGTTCGCCGGCCGCGCGAGCCGCGCCGGCCGGGGGGAGTGGGGCGAGCGGAGCACCGCCGGTGGCGTCGGGCGGTGCTCCGCTCGGGCCGCAGCCCCTCAGCCCTCAGCGGCGGCCGGAGGCGGCGCGGCGGACGCCGGTCATCCGAACTGACCGACCTGGTAGTCGCCGGCGGGGTTCCGGACGATGACGTTCAGGCGGTTGTAGGCGTTGATGAGGGCGATGAGGGACACCAGGGCACCCAGCTGCTCCTCGTCGTAGTGCTTGGCGGCCTCCGCCCAGGCCTCGTCCGTGACGCCGCCGGCCGCGTCGGCGATGCGGGTGCCCTGCTCCGTCACTTCCAGGGCGGCGCGCTCGGCCTCGGTGAAGACGGTGGCCTCCCGCCAGACCGCGATCAGGTTGAGGCGCAGCGAGGTCTCCCCGGCGTGCGCGGCCTCCTTGACGTGCATGTCGGTGCAGAAACCGCAGCCGTTGATCTGGCTGGCGCGGATCTTCACCAGCTCCTGCGTCGTGGAGGGGAGCCCGGACTCCGCGAGGACCGCGCCCGCGGCGCGCAGGGACCGCAGGAACTTGCCCGTGAGCGGGCTGCCGAAGGGGTTCAGACGAGCTTCCATGGTGGACTCCTGCTTTCGGTTCGTATCGGCAAGGGTGCTGGTACCGGCGCCGGCAGCGGCGTCGTTCCCGGTGCCTGCACCCCTCTGACCGGACAGCAGGGCGCGCCCTGACAGGTACGGGGTGTGACGTACGTCTCCCTCGTGGTGGGCCGCTGTCGTCGGGGGTCCGGTACGACGTGGCGCGTGTCAGGAGGCCGCCGGATGCCCGGTGGCGCAGACTGAGGCCATGGACGGCCTAGATCCGCCGGGGCTCTCACGGCGGTTCCCCGCGCGACCGGACAGTGCGGCGTCGGCTCGGCGGTTCGTGCGAGCCGCTGTGCACGGTGCCGGACCGGTCGACCCGGACGTGGCCGAGCTGCTGGTCGGTGAGCTGGTGACCAATGCGGTGCTGCATGCCGGCAGCGAGATCGAGGTACAGGTGCGGGCGGCCGACGGCACGCTGCGCGTGCGGGTCGTCGACGACAGGGTGGACCGCCATGTGGTCCCGCTGTACGGTCACCCCTACGCCAGTACGGGGTGGGGGTGGGCCCTGGTCGAACAGCTGTCCTCCCGCCACGGGGTCACGACCGACGGTCACCGCAAGGCGGTCTGGTTCGAGCTGCGGCCCCCCGAAGTGGCGTCCTCCGAAGTGGCGTCCCCCGAGGTGCCGTCCCCCGAGGTGCCGTCCGCCGGGGTGCGGGCCGGAGACCCGGATTCCTCCACGGCCGCCGCCGGCACCGTCACGCTGGTCGACCTGCCGTGCGCGCTGTACTCGGCGTCGCAGCAGCACCGGCACGCGCTGCTGCGTGAGCTCCTCCTCGCCGTGTCCGCCGGCACCCGGTTCGGTGTGCGGCCGCGGGACCTCGTCGTCGCGCACGACATCAGCAACGTGATCAGTTCCCGCGTGGCGGCGGCGCTCGGCGTCCAGCCGTCCGACGCGGACATGCGCACCCTCAGCCTGTCCGTCCCGGCGGAAGCCGCGACCGCCGTGCCCACCTTGCGCGGGGTGCTCGACCTGGCCGAGGCCGCCGCCCGGCAGGAGCGCCTGCTCAGCCGGCCGGGCCTGCCCCAGATCCGCGCCTTCCGCGACTGGCTGCTCGAGGAGATCACCCGCCAGCTCGCCGGCGAGGAGCCCACCGCCTGGACCCTGGTCCCCAGGGAGCCGAGCGCCAGGCCGTCGGAGCTGACGCCGTGGGACGTCCGCCAGGTGCAGGGCAGCAGGGTCCCGACCATCGCCGCCGACGACGCCAACCGCGTCATCGCGGTGAACCGGGCCGCGGCCGACCTGCTGGGCTGGCACGAGGACGAGCTCGTCGGGCAGCGGATCACCGCCCTCGTCCCCGAGCACCTCCGGGACCGCCACGTGGCGGCGTTCACCTCCCTGCTGCTCACCGGGAACCCCAGCATCCTGGGCCGTTCCGTGCCCCTGCCGGCGCTGCACCGAGACGGCGGGCTGCTCCCCGTGCGCCTGTTCATCCAGACCCAGGAGGCCGCCGACGGCCGTACCGTGTTCGTCGCCCAGCTCATCCCCAGGGCGAGTGAGCCCGCTCCCGCACCCGACACCTCCGCCGCCCCCGACAGGGCGCGGCTCGAGCCGGGCGGAACCCCGGCCGGTCCGCACCCGGAGGCCGTCGCAGCGGAGGGGGCGGCACCGCACCCGGAGACGGCCGCGGAGGACGCGACGCAAGGGGCGGCACCGGGTGCCCGGGACGACGTGCACCGGACGCGGACGGCGCTGGAAGGGCTGTCCCTGCTGGCCGACACCAGGAGCGCGCTCGCCGGCACCCCGGACCTGGACGTCCTGGTGCAGCGGGTGTGCGAGGTCCTGGTGGGGCGGCTGGCCGACTGGTGCGTGGTGGACCTGCTCGACGAGCACGACCAGCTGGACCGGGTCCGCGTCGTCCACCGCAACGCCGCGGCGCTGCCGCCCGAAGCGTACGAGGGAAGGCTCCCGCCGATGTGCGAGACCGCGCGGGGACCCCTGCCCCGGGTGCTGCGCGGCGCGGGCCCCCTGCTGCTCACCGAGATCCCGCCGCCGAGCCAGGCGACCAGTGCGCTGGACGCCCGCCAGCTCGACCTGTTCGAGCAACTGGGAGTGGGCAGCGCCGTCGTCGCTCCGCTGCGGGCCCGCAGGGAGGTGCTCGGCGCCCTGACGGTGGCCCGTATCGGCGGGCCCCACCCGTTCACGGAGGAGGATCTGCCGCTCATCTCGGACGTGGCCGCCGCGCTGGCGCTGGGCGTGGACAACGCCCGCCTGTACCGGGAGACGCGGCACATCGCCGAACGCCTCCAGCGGTCCCTGCTGCCCGCGCTGCCCGACACCGAGCACCTGCACCTGGCCGCCCGTTACGCGCCCTCGTCGACCAGCGCGCAGGTCGGCGGTGACTGGTACGACGCCTTCGTCGTCCCCAGCGGCGACACCGTACTGGTCATCGGTGACGTCACCGGACACGACCTCAAGGCGGCCGTCGCCATGAGCGCGCTGCGCAACATGCTGCGCGGCATCGCGGTGGACCGGCAGGAACCCCCCGGCGACGTGCTGCGCCGCCTGGACCTCGCCAGCCACACCCTCTACCGGCAGGCCACCGCCACCTGCATCTACGGCCTGCTCAAGGACGACCGCGAGGACGGCTCCCGGAGCCTGCACTACTCACTCGCCGGACATCTGCCGCCGCTGCTGACCACCCGGGAGGGCGACACCCGCTACCTTGACGCGGCGGCGGGCCTGCTGATCGGCATGGATCCCGAGACGCCCCGCCCGACCGCCCGCGAGGTGCTGCCGCCCCACTCGACCCTGCTCCTGTACACCGACGGCCTGATCGAACGCCGTGGCGAACACCTCGACGAGGCCATGACCAGGCTCCGCCAGCACACCGCGGCCCTGGCCCGTGAGCCGCTCCACGTCTTCTGCGACGAACTGCTCATCGGGCTCGCCGCGGACAGCACGGACGACGTCGCCGTCCTCGCGGTGCGTCCCACCCCGCCGGCCTGACGCCCCCGACCGGCGTGGCCCGGCCGCCCCGCGGGCGGTGGCAGGGAGGGCCACCCGGTAGGAATGGGGGTCATGGACACCAGGGACACCGTCATAGACCTGCGCAGCGACACCGTCACCCGCCCCACCGAGGGGATGCGCGCCGCCATGGCGCGGGCCGAGGTGGGGGACGACGTGTTCGGCGACGACCCCGCCGTGAACGTGCTCCAGGAGCGGGTCGCGGAGCTGCTCGGCTTCCCCGCCGCGCTGTTCGTCTCCTCGGGCACCCAGAGCAACCTGTGCGCGCTGCTGACCCACTGCGGGCGGGGCGACGAGTACATCGCGGGGGGACAGGCACACATCTACTCCCACGAGGGCGGCGGCGCGGCCGTGCTCGGCGGGATCCAGCCGCACCCGTTGCCGCACCGGGAGGACGGGACGCTGGACCCGGCGGACATCGAGGCGGCGGTCAAGCCCGACGACCCGCACTTCGCCCGGACCAGGCTGCTGTGCCTGGAGAACACGTTCGGCGGCACGGTGATGCCCGTGGAGTACCTGGAGACGGCCACCGGTCTCGCCCGCAAGCACCACCTGGCGACGCACCTGGACGGCGCCAGGCTGTTCAACGCCGCGGTGGCCGGCGGCGGTGACCCGTACGACGGGGCGCGGCGGATCGCGGAGCACTTCGACAGCGTGTCGGTGTGTTTCAGCAAGGGCCTGGGCGCGCCGGTGGGTTCGGTGCTGCTCGGCTCGCGGGAGTTCGTCGGCGAGGCCCGGCGGTGGCGCAAGGCCCTGGGCGGCGGTATGCGGCAGGCGGGCGTCCTGGCGGCGGCCGCGTCGTACGCGCTGGACCACCACGTCGAGCGGCTGGCCGAGGACCACGCGAACGCCGCGCTGTTCGCCGAGGTCCTCGACGGCGTGCCCGGACTGGAGGTCGGCGCGGCACGTACCAACATGGTGTTCGCGCGGCCCGTCGCGGGCGTCGCACCGCAGGACCTGGTGGAGCGGCTCGCGGCCCGGGGTGTCCTGTGCACGGGCGGCCGGCCGCAGCTGCGGTTCGTGTTCCACCTCGACGTGACCCGGGCGGACGCGGAGCGCGCGGCACGCGTGGTGCGGGAGGTGCTCACCGAGGGCACCGGCTGAGCCGGCTGAGCCGTCCGAGCCGTCCGGGCCGCCCGACCGGCAACCTCCCGGCATGCAAGCCCGCATGAACGTTGCCGGACACCGGCAATGCGCGGGCGGGGGCCTTGGGGCACGATTCCGTCAAGGGGAGCACAGCGGAGGAACCGGGCACCTCGGGTGCCTCAGGCACCGATATCAAGGGGTGCCCGGTTCCCGGTACCGGCCGGGAATTCGGCCGGCCGAGGTTTCGGCGGGGGCCGGTAGTCGTTCGCCTGTGCGCATACGGGGGAAGGGGGCCGGAGGGATGCTGACCGTCATGGAGGCCGCCACCGGGCTTCCCGTGATCCTGTTCACCGCCGCCCTGGTCGTGGTCGTGTGCTTCTGGCTGCTGGTCGCCGTCGGCGCCGCGGCCTTGGACAGCTTCGACGGGGACGCCGACCTCGGCGCCTGGGGGATGGGCGGCGTACCGGTGGCGGTCGCGGTGTCGCTGCTGACGGTGCTCGGCTGGCTGCTCGGGGTCGGTGCGGCCGTCCTGCTCGACGCCCTCGTGGCCTCCGACGGCCTCACCGCGTTCCTGCGGCCGCCGGTGTCGGCCGGTGCCCTGGTGGGCGCCTGGTGGCTGACCTGCCGGTTCGTCCGGCCGCTGCACCGTCTCTTCCCCGACGCACCCGGTCCGGCGCGCCCGGCGGCGCACGACAGCCGCGTCTGACCCGAGCCGGACCGGACCGTCCCTCGCCGTCGGCGAGGGGCTCCGCCCGCCGCTCGTTCCCGCGTGCCGCGTCGCCGCTCTTCCCCTCTGCCCTCGTCACCTCTCGCTCTCAGGGATGTGTGCCCATGGTTCTCATCGGCGTGTTCGCCGCCGCCTGCCTGCTCCTCCTCGCCGTCGTGCTGTTCGCCGTCTCCCGGCTGTTCCGCAAGGTGGAGCAGGGCAAGGCGCTGATCGTCTCCAGAATGCGGAAGGTCGACGTGACCTTCACCGGGCAGGTCGTGCTGCCCGTGCTGCACAAGGCCGAGGTGATGGACATCTCGGTGAAGACCGTCGAGATCACCCGGGCCGGCCGCGAGGGCCTGATCTGCAAGGACAACATCCGCGCCGACATCCGCATCTCGCTCTTCGTCAAGGTCAGCAAGACGGTCGAGGACGTCGTCAAAGTCGCCCAGGCCGTCGGCACGGCGCGGGCGAGCGACCGGAACACGCTGCAGGAGCTGTTCCACGCGATGTTCTCCGAGGCGCTGAAGACCGTCGGCAAGCAGCTGGACTTCACCGACCTGTACACCAAGCGCGAGGAGCTGCGCTTCCGGATCATCGAGGTCATAGGGCTACGAGCGCGGCGTCCACGAGCACGACGCCACCGCGATCCTCACCGCCCTCCTCCCGCTGTACGAGAAGGCCGGACCGCTGCGCCACGAGCCCGCCGCCCGTGCCGCCGCCCAGCTGTTCTGGGCCCACGGCGCCACGGACGGGGCGCGCACGGCGTGGACCCGGCGGGCGGTGTCCCTGGCCCGGGCGCGCGACACCTTCGGCCTCGCGCCCGCGATCGCCGAGCTGGAGGAGGAGCTGGCGGGCGCGATCGGCTCCTGGTCCGCTTCCCGGTCGGCCTCCCGGCCCGCGGAGGCCGACGCCGACGCCCTCGCCCCCGCGGCGGCCGCCTACCTCTTCGAGGAGCTGACGACCGGCCCCGACGGCTTCGTCCTCGCCGCCGTCACCCGCGCGCTGCTCGACGCCTTCCGCCGTACGGTCGACGCCGCCGCGTACGCCGACGACCTGGCCGCCCTCGACGACCTGGACGCACGCCGCCAGCTGGCCGGGGCGTGGCTCACGGCGTACGTCTCCGCCACCGGGACGCGGGACACCGGCGCGGGGACCGGGGTCACGGCGGGGGACCTCGCGGAGGCGGTCGCCGCCGAGCTCTGCCCGGACCTGCCCCGCCACATGTCCCACGCCCCGCCGCTCACCACGGTCGAGGGACTGCTCGGCACCCACCCGCGCGTCACCGGCCGCCGCCTGGCCCTGCGGATCGACGAGTTCCTCGCCCGGACCGGGCGCTTCGCCGAGCGGGACGTGCCCGCCTTCCGCGCCTACCAGTGCCGGCGCACCGACCTCGTGGCCGCGGAACGCGCCCGGCTGCGCCTGGACGCCCACCGGCCGCGCACCACGACGGCCTTCGTCCGCAACCGGCTCGTCGACGAGGTCTACCTGCCGCTCGTCGGCGACAGCCTCGCCCGGCAGCTCGGCACCGCGGGCGCCACCGAGGGAACCGCCACGGGCGGCGTCCGCACGCAGGCCCTCGGCGGCCCCGACGGTGACGCCCGCACCCGCGCCGT
>NZ_JAVRHI010000231.1:0-13213 GCF_034105845.1 Streptomyces sp. CRN 30
CGCCGCGTCCCGCCGGCGCCGGCCCCCGACGTCCCGAGCGGAGCCGTATGAGAGTCCGCCGAGCCGCACCGCGGCCCTCCCGCCCTCACAGCGCGCGTCCTCCCAGCGACCTTCCCCGCAGCGCCCGTCCCCGCAGCGTCCGCGCCAGGAGCGCGACGATCGCCGCGTTCGTCGTGCTGGCCGCCATGGTCCCGGCCGCGGCCTCCGCCGCGGACCCCCAGGAGGTCGCCGCCGACATCCCGTACACCTGCGCGTTCCCCTCGGGCGAGCGGCTGGCGACGGTACGGGTCTCGGCGACGTTCCCCGGCCGGGCGGAAGCGGGCGAGGCCTTCTCGCCCACCGACGTCACCACCGCCGTGGAACTGCCCGCCGAGGCGGTCGCGGACCTCACCGCGCTCGGGGCCGCCACCGTGCGCGCCGCCACCCGCCTCACGGTCGGCGTCGCCCAGGACGAGGCCACCGCGGAGGCGGTCTGGCGCGGCACGGTGGCGGAGCCGGCCGCCCTGCCCGGGTCCGGTCCGCTGACGCTGACCGCGACGGGCGACGTCCCGACGGTGACCGCGCGGGGCGACGGCGACCTGACGTTCTCGGCCCGGGAACTCACCGTCGACCTGGCGCTCGGCACCACCGAGGGCGCCACCGCGGACCCCGGCTCACTCACCGTCGACTGCGTACCGGCCGAGGAGGCACCGGACGGGGGCCCGCTGGTGACCGTACCGGTCGGAGCGGACGCGCCGGAGCCGGGCGGCTCGCCGTCCGCGCCGGGTTCCCCGCCCTCCTCCCCCGGTCCGTCCACCGGGGCGCCGGACGGCGAAGGGGGCGGGGCAGGGGACGGGACGGGGGAACGGCAGGCGGACCGGGCGCCGGAAGCGGCGAAGGGCGCGCCCGGCGGTGGCGCGGCCGTCGGCCGCGACGCACCGCCGTGCCGCTACGACGACGAGCACCCCGCCACGCTCGCGTCGCTGAACGCCTACGTCACGGGCTACACCAACGTGAACAAGCTGAAGGGTGCCTCGCTGCTGCCGGTGTCCTGCCTGCTGATCGAGCAGGGGAACCCCGTGGACGGCCCGCCCGACCCTGACCACCTCGTCTTCGACTCCGTGTCGGAGGGCAACTTCCACCACGAGGGGCGCAAGCGGACGCCCCCCTTCGAGAGCACCTTCCTGGCCTTCGGCTTCACCCCCGTGAAGGCCACCATGGTGCTGGAGCAGACGGGTCCCATCCGGATCGACGCACGCATCAAGATGCGCTGGACCGACTTCTGGACCACCACGGACACCTACGTCCGGGCCCCGCTGGTCCTCCGGGTGACCGCCCTCGAGATCAACGGGACGCCCCTGGACGTCGGTTCCGGCTGCCGGACCGCGACCAACCTGACCTCCCCCGAGCCGGACCCCGCCAACCACCCCGGCGACCACCTGGTGCTGTACGGCAGGGGCGAGCAGGAGATCGGCATGCCGGCCACCGGCTACCTGCTCCTGTCCGGCGGCCCGCTGCGGGGTGAGGTGAGCATCCCGGCCTTCACCGGCTGCGGCACCGCCGACGGCGAGAACCTCGACCGGCTCCTCACCGCCTCCGTCTCCGGTCCCGGCAACTACGTCAAGCAGATCCAGGGCCAGACGTGCTCGATCGCCAACCCGGTGTTCGGGGACGAGTTCAACGCGGCCCAGTGCACCGAGGACCTCCAGCCCGCGGTGGTCCCCGTGCCCGAACGCTGAGCCGTATCACCACGCAGAGCCCTCTCCCGCCACGCAACGGAAGGCCACCGACATGCCGCTGTTCGCCACCCGCACCAGACTCGCGACCGTCTCCGCCCTGGCCGCGCTCGGCGCCTTCGCCTCCATGGGCACCGCGACCGCCGCCGACCCCGCCCTGAACGGCGAGTGGGCCCCCTCCACCCGCTGCCCGGTGGACGCCGCGGCGATGCTGGGCGCCGACGGCTTCGACCGGACCCCCCAGTGCGTGGTCTCCACCTCCCTCAGCGGCTCCATCGAGCTGGGCGACACCACCGTGACCACGGGGAGGACGAACCTCCAGATCGGCGTCGTGCAGAACGCGGACGGCACCAGTACCGTCGTCGCCCCGCCCGCCGGCGCGCTCGTCGCGGAATCCGCCACCGTGCCGGGCGGCCTGCTCGGCCTGATGTGTCCGAACAACACACCGGTGATCACGGCCATCTGCAGGACGCTCGACGACTCCACGCTCAACCGGATCACCGCCACCATGGAGTCCGTCGGCGCGCCGTACGCCTTCGACCAGACCGCGGGTGTCCTCACCGACCTGCCGATCGTCGCGCTCCCGGTCCGCATCCACCTGGAGAACCCGCTCCTGGGCGGCAACTGCTACATCGGCTCGAAGACCAACCCGATCGTGCTGCGCCCGAAGAACCTCAACCTGCCCGAGTTCGGGATGAGTTTCTTCCGGGGTGACGGCACCTTGGACGACGCGGGCGAGATGAGCCGCATCGACCTCACCGGTGCCACCCAGAACGACAGCGAGTTCGCGGTCCCCGGAGCCACCGGCTGCGGGCTGAACGTCGGCCTGATCAACGCGGCGGTCAACGCGAAGACCGGGCTGCCCTCCCCCGCCGGGGAGAACAGCCTCACCCTCAACGACACCCGGACCCACCTCACCGGCCTGACGGCGCCCGGCACCGTCGTACCCGACGCCGGCAAGGTCCTCGCGGAGAACTGGCACTCCGCCGTCAGGTGACGCCCGCGCGCCGGCACTCTCCCGTCGGCCCGCCGACCCGGCAGCCCGGCCGTGTCCGCCTGGACCAATCACGGCTCAAGTGGTGTACGGCACACGAGAGTTGACTTACCTTCAGGTACTCGACATGACAAGCACGTGACGGGTCGGCCGGACCCGCGTTCCCCGCCTGCTGCCGCAGGAGGGAGGGCCGGGTCCGGCCGGCCCTCCCATCGGGCGCGCCGGAGAGCAAGGGGCCACTCATGCCGTCAACCGCACAGACGCCGGAGGTCGGTGAACCGCTCGACCCGCTGCCCAAGGAGTTCGCGGCCCTCATCCGGCCGGAACTCCCGGACCTGGTCAGGGAGATACGGGTCGAGGTCACCCGCGCCTATCCCGTGTACGGCCGCCTGCTCAACGGCCCGAACGCGGACGTCATCCGCCAGGGCGTCGAACAGGCCCTGGACGCCTTCGTGGACCGCGTCGCCGAACCCGGCAAGAGCTCGGCGCTGCGGGACGAGGCGCTGCGCAGGTTCGGGCGGGTCGAGGCGTACGAAGGCCGCGACCTGGACACCCTGCAGGGCGCCTACCGGCTCGGCGCCCGGGTCGCACTGCGCCGCGCCCGGACGATCGGCCGGCAGTACCGCCTCTCCCCCACCCTCGTCCTCGCCTTCGCCGACGCCCTCTTCGCCTACGTCGAGGAACTGGAGGCGCTCTCCCGCGAGGGCTACGTGGAGGTGCAGGCGCGCGCCTCGTCCGAGGTACCGGCACTGCGAAGACAGTTGCTGCACCTGCTCCTCGCGACCCCCCGGCCGTCCAGGTCGACCCTCTCCAGGCTGTACGAGGCGGCCGCCTGGCAGCCGCCTCAGGAGTGCGCGCTCGTCGCCCTCCGCCCGCCGGCGCCCGCCCGGATCGAGGCGGTCCTCGCCGGGGACGTCCTCGCCGACCTGGAAGGTCCGCAGCCGCTGTTGCTCGTCCCGGGACCGCTCGGCCCCGGGCGCCTCGCGATGCTGGACACGGCCCTGGCCGGCACCCACGCCGTGGTGGGCCTGACCGTACCGCTGACGCAGGCGGCCGACTCCTTCCGGTGGGCGCGCCGCGTGCTCCAGCTCGTCGACGAGGGCGTCGTGGCGGACGCCCCGGTGGTCCGCTGCGAGGACCACCTGGCGACGCTGTGGCTGCTGTCCGACCCGTCCCTCGTCTCCCACCTCGCGGCACGGGAACTGGCCCCGCTGGAGGGGCTGCCGCCCAGCCGGCGCGACCGGCTCGTCGAGACCCTGCGCGTCCACGTCTCCACCCGGGCGCCCGCCGAACAGGTCGGCGAGATGCTGGGCGTGCACGCCCAGACCGTCCGCTACCGCCTGCGCAACCTGGACGCCCGCCTCGGCGACCGCCTCGCCGACCCCGACCACCGCTTCGCCCTGGAGGCGGCCCTGCGCTCACTGCACCTGCAGGGGCGCAGCGGCACGAAGTGACGCGGGTGCCGGACGGGCACCCGCGGCCACGCCCACCGCCGGATCGCGTCGACCGTCAGAGTCCTCCTCCGGTACCGGCCCTGTCGGCGCCGGCCCCACTGCCCGCACCGCCCGGCGCGCCCGCCTCGCCCATGCCCTGGTTCTCCGCGGTGAAGGAGTACGGCGGCCAGGGTCCCAGGAAGCGGATGCGGACGGCGGGGTGCCGGGTGCCCAGTTCGGTCAGGACGGTGCCGACGGTGTCGATGTCCTCCTGCCGGACGAGGAGGGCGGCGGACAGGACGTCGGTCTCGTCCGGGGCGCGGTGGACGCGGCCTCGGTCGCGGTAGTCCTCGGCGACGGACAGCAGCCGGTGGCGGGCCTCGGCGTGCAGGGTGTCGGCGAGCTGTCCGGCCGCGTCGCGGAGATTCTGTTCCCGTTGCTTGGCGAGCAGCCGGCGCATGCCGGCGGTCCGGGCGGCCAGTCGCGTGTCTCCCATGGGCGTTGAAGCCTCCTGCGGGGCGAGGGCCGTGCGGTCCACGGTGATCTCCACCCTGAGTTCGCACCGGCCGGTCAGCTCGTCCAGCTGGGCGGTGATCTCCGGGGCCCGCTCGGTGAGCCAGTCCATGAGGCGCTGTTCGGCCCTCCGTCCACCGCCACCGCCACCGCCGGGCGAGTCCGCCGCCGGCGGCTCGTCGGCGACCAGGACGTTGAAGGTCATCGGCAGCAGGCTGCCCACGCGCTCCCACACGGCGGTCACCGCCCGGCTCTGCTGGTCCACCCAGCGGCGCACCTGGTCGTCGCCGCCCTCGAAGGGGGCCGGGGAGGCGTCGTGGACCAGCGCGGCGAAGCCGGTGCCGGGCACCCGCACCAGCCGCAGGGGGCGGCCGTCGAGACCGGTGACCCCGTCGGCGGCTCCCGGCGCGTGCCGGACCAGCGCGTACACGTACAGCGCGGTCTGGTCGCTCATCCGCGTGTCTCCTCCGCCCAGCGCTTCGGGTTGATCAGCTTGTCCACCACGTCGTCGACCACTTCGTCCAGTCCCCGGTGCAGATCGGCCACGGAGGAGGTGATGCCGTGGTCGTCCTTGATCTCCTCCATCGCCTCGTCCAGCTCCAGCAGGGCGTCCGCCAGGCGTTCCATCTCCTCCAGCGTCAGGTCGCCGCCGTTCATGCGGCGCATGGCCTGCCGTTCCAGTGCCTCCTGGATCACCTCCACCAAGGTGACCACCAGGGACAGCACCCCGTGCTTGAGGCTCTTCTCGTCGACCGTCAGGGCCACGGTCCTCACCCTTCCTGCTGCTGTGCTCGGTCGGTCATCCGGTCACCGCCGCCACCGGGCGGTCCGCCGTCAGCCACGTGATCCAGGTCTCCAGGTCGTCGGCGGCCAGCCGCACCTCTCCGCGGGACCCGGTCTCGAGGACGAGGACACGGCCGTCCCCCGAGGGACTGCGGTCGCGCAGCAGTCGCGCTCCGAGGATGTCCGTCCTCGCGAGGATCAGGGCGGGCCGGGCGTCCACGGGCGACTTCCAGGTCAGCCGGTCGGCGGTCAGCCGGGCCTGCCCGCCGCGCCACAACGGCGCGTCGCGGCGCGGCTCGTGGTACCACAGGTGTCCCTCGGTCAGGGTCTCCTCCTCCTCGGTGGGCGGGAACAGGAAGGCCCCGTCGAGACGGCCGGCGCAAGCGGCGGTGAGCCGGTCGAGCAGTTTCCCGGGCTCCCGGGCCGAGAGGCGCTCCTCGCGGCCGTCGGTCAGGGCCACCCGCAGGCGCAGCCGCTCCTCGCCGCCCACCGTGCGCTCGGGCTCCAGCCGTACGGCCTGGACGGCACCGAGCTCGGTCTGCCACAGGATCTCCCGCGGCTCGTCGCGCAGGACGACCAGGCGCTGGTCGGTCAGGTAGACGGTGCCGGGCCGCCATCCGGTGTAGACGCCCTCCGCCAGGAGGTGGCCGCCGCTCATACGGCTGACGACGCCCTCCCCCTCCCGCAGGTCGATCGCCCGGCGTACGGCGGACCGCTCGGCCCAGGCACGGGTCGCGTCGTCCCAGTCGCGCATCATGCCGTACTCCAGCATCGTCTCCATCCCGGCGATGGCCGCCCGGAGGGAGACGCCGATCAGGGGGATGTCGGCGACGGCGACGATGAGGTCCAGGTGCAGGACGGCGCCCTTGTTCAGCAGCACCTCCACCAGGTCGTCCAGGGTCACCCGCGGATCCCGCGTGGGCCGCATCGGCGGCCCCTCGGTCGTCACGACGAATCACCTCCTCTCGCCCCTTTGGACTCCTCGGCGACGGGCTCGGCGTCGTCCTCTGCTTCCTCGGAGTCCCCGGAGTCCTCCAGATACCCGCAATCGGCGTCGGCTTCGGCTTCGGTCTCGGAATCGGCGTCATCGGCCTCGTCCTCGCCCCCGGTGACGGCGATGGCCTCGGACCCGGCTCCGGCTCCGGTGACGGCGGCGGGCGCCTGCCCGGAGTCCCCCCGCAGCCGGGCCTGCGCGCTGCGCCAGCCGCACCAGGGGCACCACTGGTTCAGCAGTTGGTCGAGGGGGACCCGCTTGCCGCACTCCGGGCAGGTCTCCTTCTCCTCGCGCGCCTCACGCCAGGCGGCGGTCTCCGTGTCCGTGCCCGAGGGGAACTCGAGCCCGTAGCGCGCAGCGGTCTCGAAGGAGGCCAGTGCCGCACGCAGGCGGATGCCCAGCAGCTCCACCCCGGCCACGGACACCATGATGTCGGCGTTGAGGACGAGTCCCTTGTCCAGCAGGGTCTCCACCACGGCAGCCAGGCTGCCCTCGCCGTCCCGCCTGGGCTGCATCGGTGTCATGCTCGTGGCCGACGCCCTGGGCGCCGACGCGCTGCGCTGCACGGCCGGGGGCGGGAACCCGCTCTCCCCCGGCATGCTCCTCTCCGGATAGCTGCTCATTCCCCGCGTTTATCCGCTCTCCGGGCCCTCACACACCGATGAGCAGGGTCAACTCATCCCCTCCCTGCTCCTCCACCGCGCCGTCGTCCGGCACCCAGCGGAGTACGTCGCCGGGCCGGCAGCAGGTCGAGAACGACGCCGCCGTCCCGGCACACGCCGGCGCGGCGCCCAGCGCGCCGATCGGTTCCATGCCGTCACCGGGCGAGAGCATCTCGGCCAGGCCAGGAAGAGGTGCCGGAGACCCCGGGGGCCGGCACGGTCGCGACGGGCGGCCCGACGATAATGTAGCCCCTGCGCCGTGCCCTGCGCGACGCCGGCGTCGCGGGCGTTCCGCTGGGCCGTTCCTCGGCGGAATCCCCGTTTCTGAGACGCGTGGTCTCGCATGGCGGGACGGCGTTGTGCCGCGCCGCGTGATCGACCAGGCTGCTCCCCATGTCGCGTCACCACCTCCCCGAAAGCGCCGGCTTCCGCCTGGCGCTCATCGGTGTGCACGCGCACGCGGTCTCCGACGTCGACTGTCGCTGAGCCCTCCGGGCTCGAACGGGCGTCGTCCGCCTCACCGTTGACACGGTCCCGAGTCCGATCCGGCACCACACCTCCTCCTGTGCCGTCGGTGCGGTCTCGCACGGCTCGAGCGTCCGCAGTCAGCTGCTCCCGACGCCTCCCGGAGCCTTCCGATGCCTTGCGACGGCGCTCCCGCCCGCCCTGAAAGGCAATCACCCCATGCGTCCCATACGTTCCGTCCGCGCCACGCGCCCCTCCAGACCGTTCTCCCGGCGCGCCACCGTGACCGCCGTCAGCCTGGCCCTGGTGGGCGGGCTCGCGGCCTGCTCCGGGCCCGAGGGCGGTGGGGCGAAGGCCGGGGACGGTGACGGGAAGCCCGCCGAGGGCGGCACGCTGACCGTGCTCAACACCGGCGCCCAGTCCGACTTCGACCCGGCCCGCCTGTACACCTCCGGCGGCGGCAACGTCCCCTCGCTGGTCTTCCGCACGCTCACCACGCGCAACCGGGCGGCCGGCGCCGAGGGCACGAAGGTGGTCCCTGACCTCGCGACCGACCTCGGCACCCCCAGCGAGAACGCCACGGTGTGGACGTACACGCTGAAGGACGGGCTGAAGTTCGAGGACGGCTCGCCCATCACGTCCGCCGACGTCAAGTACGGCGTGGAGCGGTCCTTCGCCGCCGAACTCTCGGGCGGCGCGCCCTACTTGCGCGACTGGCTGATCGGCGGCGACACCTTCCAGGGCCCCTACGGGTCCGGCAAGGGCAAGAAGACCCTCGACTCGATCGAGACCCCGGACGAGAAGACCATCGTCTTCCGGCTGAAGAAACCGGTCGGTGACTTCCCCTACCTGGCGACCCAGACCCAGTTCGCGCCCGTGCCGAAGGACAAGGACACCGGCACCGCGTACGAGGAGCACCCGGTCTCCTCGGGGCCGTACAAGGTCGTCGAGAACACCAACGACGGTGAGCGGCTCCGGCTGGAGCGCAATGAGCACTGGTCGGAGGAGACCGACGACCAGCGCAAGGCCTACCCCGACGCGATCGACGTGCGCTCCGGGCTCGACGCGGCGGTCATCAACCAGCGCCTGTCGACCAGTTCGGGGGCCGACGCGGCGGCCATCACCACGGACACCAACCTCGGACCGGCGGAACTCGCGCAGATCGGCTCGGACGAGGGCCTGAAGGACCGGGTCGGCATCGGGCACTTCGGCTACACCAACTACCTGGCGTTCAATCCGAAGGTGAAGCCGTTCGACCAGCCCGAGGTGCGGCAGGCGATCTCGCACGCCATCGGCCGCAGCAGCGTCATCAACGCGGTCGGCGGCTCCTCGCTGGCCGAGCCCGCCACCACCTTCCTGCCCAACCAGGAGGCCTTCGGGTACACGCCGTACGACCACTTCCCCGCAGGGGAGAACGGCGACCCCGAGAAGGCGAAGGAGGCGCTCGCGAAGGCCGGTCACGAGGACGGGCTCACCATCACCCTCACCCACTCCACGGAGGAGGGCGAGATGGGCCCGAAGGTCGCCGCGGCCGTCCAGCAGTCCCTCGCCAAGGCCGGGATCACGGTGAAGCTCCAGGGCCTGGAGGGCAACGCCTACAACGAGAAGCGCTGGGACGCCGGTGACACCCCCGGCTTCTTCCTCACCCGCTGGGGCGCCGACTGGCCCGCCGGTTACCCGTTCCTGGCCCCGATCTTCGACGGCCGGCAGATCGTGAAGGACGGCGCCAACTTCAACCACGCCCAGCTGAACGACCCCGCCGTCAACGAGGAGTTCGACGAGATCAGCGGGATCACCGACCTCGACGCCGCGGCGGAGCGCTGGGGCGCCCTGGACGAGAAGATCGGTGAGCAGGCCCTCACGGTGCCGCTCTACCACCCGGTCTACCAGCGCCTGGTCGGCAAGGACGTCAAGAACGTCGTCATCAGCGACTGGACCGGCGTCCTCGACATCTCGCAGGTGGCGGTCAAGTAATGACGCAGGACGTACTGGCTCCCGGGGCGGGCCTGCCGCCCGCCCCGGGGCCGGCGACGGGGGCCCGCGGTGTGTGGCGGCGGCTGCGCACCCGGCCCTCGGCCGTCGTGGCGGGCGTGGTGCTCGCCGTGCTGGTCCTCGCCGCGCTCGCCGCGCCCCTGCTCACCGCGCTCGCCGGCCAGGACCCGTACACGTACCACGACGAGCTGATCGACTCCGCCGGCGGCGGCGCGCCCCAGGGCTCCTTCGGCGGGGTGAGCGGCGAGCACTGGCTCGGCGTCGAACCGGGCACCGGCCGCGACCTGTTCGCCCGGCTGCTGTACGGCGCCCGGGTGTCGCTGCTCGTGGCGGTGGGGGCGACCCTGCTCCAGGTGCTGATCGGTGTGAGCGTGGGTCTCGCCGCGGCGCTCGGCAGCCGGTGGGTGGACCAGGTGCTCAGCCGAATCACCGACGTGATGGTGGCCCTGCCGATGCTGGTCCTCGCCATCGCGCTGACCACCGTCGTGCCCGAGGACTTCCCGCGCCCGGTGCTGCTGGTCCTGGTGATGGCCGCCCTCAACTGGGCGGGCACGTCCCGCATCGTGCGGGCCCAGACCCTGACCCTGCGCCGCCTCGACTTCGTCGCCGCGGCCCGGCTGGGCGGTTCGGGACGGCCGCGGGTGGTGCGGCGGGAGCTGCTGCCGTCGCTCGCGGCACCCGTCATCACGTACGCGGCGATCCTGCTGCCGGTGAACATCGTGCTGGAGGCGTCGCTGTCGTTCCTCGGCATCGGCGTGAAGCCGCCCACGCCCTCCTGGGGGCAGATGCTGTCGACGGCGACGACCTGGTTCCGCGCCGACCCGATGTACGTCCTGCTGCCCTCCGGGCTGCTGTTCGTCACCGTGCTCGCCTTCACCGTGCTGGGCGACGCGGTGCGCACCGCGCTCGACCCGCGGGAGGCGAGCCGCCTGAGGGTGGGCACCCGCAAGGAGAAGACCCGTGACTGACCGATCCCCGGGCGTGCGCCGACCCGGTGTACGCCTCCCGGGCGGCCCCGGCGTGCGCTTCGCGGCCAAGCGGCTGCTGGGCGCCGTCCTGGTGCTGCTGGCGCTGTCCGCCGCCCTGTACGCGCTGTTCTACCTCGTCCCCGGCGACCCCGCCCGGCTGGCGTGCGGCGAGCGGTGCAACCCGGCCCAGGTGGCGCAGGTGCGCGAGCAACTGGGCCTGGACGAACCGGCGTTCGCCCAGTACCTGCACTTCCTGCAGGGCGTGTTCACGGGCCGCGACTACTCGACGGGCACCTCGGTGGAGCACTGCTCCGCACCCTGCCTCGGCCTGTCCTACCAGACCGACCAGCAGGTCACCGCGCTGATCACCGCGGGCCTGCCGGCCACCGCCTCGCTCGCCCTCGGCGCGATGGTGGTGTGGCTGACGCTGGGCGTCGGCACGGGGCTGCTGTCGGCGCTGCGGCGCGGCGGGGTGACCGAGCGCCTGCTGACCGTGCTCACCCTGGCCGGCACCGGCACCCCGGTCTTCATCCTGGGCCTGCTGCTGCTCATGGTCGTGTGCGCCTACCTCCAGTGGCTGCCGTTCCCGTCGTACGTGCCGCTGACCGACGACCCCGAACAGTGGGCCTGGAACATGCTGCTCCCCTGGCTGACCCTGGGACTCTTCGAGAGCGCGAAGTACGCCCGGCTCACCCGGTCCTCGACGCTCGAGGTCCTCGCCGAGGACCACATCCGCACCTTCCGCGCGTACGGGGTGGGCGAGCGCGCCGTCGTCACCCGGCACGCGCTGCGCGGGGCGCTGCCCCCGGTGATCGCCCTCAGCGCCGTGGACCTGGGCTCCATGATGGGCGGCGCGATGCTCACCGAGCAGCTGTTCGGTCTCCCCGGCCTCGGCCGGCTCCTCATCGACAGTGTCCGCTCCGTCGACCTGCCCGTGGTGGTCGGTGTGGTGCTCGTCATCGGGGCGGCCGTGGTCCTCGCCAGTGCCGTCGCCGACGTCCTCTACGCCCTGGCCGACCGAAGGGTGGTCCTCTCATGACGGCGCTGGTCGAGGTCGAGGGCCTGACCGTCGAGTTCCCCGCAGGCGGGCACACCCTGCGCGCGGTCGACGACCTCTCCTTCCGGCTCGACACCGGGCAGGCGCTCGGCATCGTGGGCGAGTCCGGCTCCGGCAAGAGCACGGTCGCAGGGGCGCTGCTGGGCCTGCACCACGGCACCGGTGCCCGGCTGAGCGGCACCGTGCGGGTCGACGGGACCGACGTGGGGACGGCGTCCGTGCGGGAGCTGCGGCGTCTGCGCGGCGGCACCGCCGCCATGGTCTTCCAGGACCCGCTGTCCGCCCTCGACCCCTACCTGGCGGTCGGCGACCAGATCGCCGAGGTGCACCGGACCCACGCCCCGCACGTCTCCCGGCGCGCCGCCCGGGAGCACGCCGTGACCGTGCTGGACCGGGTCGGCATCCCGGACGCGGCACGCCGCGCCCGGTCCCGGCCGCACGAGTTCAGCGGCGGCATGCGCCAGCGCGCGCTGATCGCGATGGCCCTCGCCTGTGAACCGCGCGTGCTCGTGGCCGACGAGCCGACCACCGCCCTGGACGTGACGGTGCAGGCCCAGATCCTGGACCTGCTGCACGACCTGCGCGCGGAGACCGGCATGGGGCTGGTCCTGGTCTCGCACGACCTGGGCGTGGTGGCGGGCAGCGTGGACGACATGCTGGTCATGCGGGACGGGCGCGCCGTGGAACGCGGCCCGGTGGGTACCGTCCTCGGCGCCCCGCGGCAGCCGTACACCCGTGAACTCCTGGCCGCCGTGCCCCGGGTCGAGGCCCCGCGCACCCGTACGCCGGCCGGGGGTTCCGGCGGGGACGTGCTCCTGGAGGCGACGGGGGTGCGCCGGGAGTTCGGGCGCCGGAAGGACCGGACGGTCGCCGTGGACGGGGTGTCGCTGACCGTGGCCGAGGGCGAGACCCTCGGCATCGTCGGCGAGTCGGGCAGCGGCAAGACCACGCTCGGCCGGATGCTGGTGCGCCTGCTGGAGCCGAGCGCCGGCTCCGTCCGCTACCGGGGGCGCGAGCTGACGGACATCCGCAGCGAGCTGCAGATGGTGTTCCAGGACCCGGTCTCCTCGCTCAACCCGCGCCGCAGCATCGGCGAGTCCGTCGCCGACCCGCTGCGCGCCGCGGGGAACCTGACCGACGCGGAGATCACCCGGCGGGTACGGGACCTCCTGGAGCGCGTCGGGCTGGACCCGCGCTGGTACCACCGCTACCCGCACGAGTTCAGCGGCGGTCAGCGCCAGCGCGTCGGCATCGCCCGGGCGCTCGCGCCGGAACCCCGGCTCGTCGTGTGCGACGAACCGGTCTCCGCCCTCGACGTCACCACCCAGGCACAGGTCCTGGACCTGCTGGCCGAGCTCCAGCGCGAGCTCGGGCTGGGCCTGGTGCTGATCGCCCACGACCTCGCGGTGGTGCGGCAGGCCAGCGACCGGGTGGTGGTCATGCGCGAGGGAGCCGTCGTCGAGGAGGGACCGGCGGACACGGTCTACGACGCCCCGCAGGACCCGTACACCAAGGCACTGCTGGCGGCCGTGCCCGTGCTCGACCCCGCGGAGGCGGCCGCGCGCCGCACGGCACGCCGCTCGGCGCGCTGAACCGCGGCGCCGGGAGGTCCGCGGCCGCGCCGGTTCAGGACCTGG
>NZ_JAVRHI010000232.1:0-42687 GCF_034105845.1 Streptomyces sp. CRN 30
CCTGTACGGGCGCGGTCCCGAGCGCGCGAAGCTGCGGGCGCGGATCGACCGGCTCGGGCTCTACGAGCGGGTGCGCCTCATGGGCGCGGTCTCGCCGATCGAGACCGAGTGGGCCAAGGGCGCCGTCGCCGCGGTCTCCTCCGACATGGAGTCCTTCGGCATGACCATCGTCGAGGCCATGCACTGCGGCGTACCGGTGGTCGCCACCGACTGCCCGCACGGCCCCGGGGAGATCATCGAGCACGACGCGAACGGCATCCTCGTTCCGCTCGGTTCCGGAGTCGACGGTTATGCAGCGGCCCTCGACCGGATCATGACCGATCACGGCCTGCGCAGCCGGCTGGGCAAAGCGGCGCGCGTGCGCGCCGCCGCCTTCGCGCCCGCCGCGGTGGCCCTCCGCTACGAGGAACTGTTCCGGGAACTGCGGGGCCGGCGGGGCGGGAGGCCGGCCCGGGGCTCCCTGTGGTCGCGGCTGCGCGCCGCGCTGCCCTCCGTCGGAGCGGGCGTGCGCCAGCCGTCCGGCACGGCGGGGGCCGCGCCGGAGCCCGTGGTGCGTCCCCTCGCCTCCGCCCGGGCCCGCACCGACGGGACCGTCGGCGTGCGGCTGGACGCCGCGTCCCTGCCGCCGGGGCCGCTGGACTTCCTGGCCCGGCTGCGCAACGACCCGAAGAAACGAAACATCCGTGTCCCGGTACCGGCCGCGGATCCGGCCGCCGGGGCGGACGGCATCCGGGTCACGCTCGACCCGGCCGCGCAGGAGGCGGCCGAGGGACGCTGGGACTGTTACGTGGTGCCCCGGGGCGCGACGGCGAAGCGGGCACGGCTGATCAGCGTCCTCGCCGAGCAGTCGCGGGCCGTCGGCCGGCCCCCGGCCGTCGTCGACGGCCAGGTGACCGCCTGGCTGCCCTACACCACCACCGACGGCTTCCTGGCCCTGCGGGTCTGGCGGCGTCCCGCGCACGCCGAGGTCACCGGCATCGTCATCGACGACGACCGGGCGACGGTCACCGCGCGGCTGCTCGGCGAGGCGTCCGGCGCCGACGGTGCCGGTCTGCCGGACACCGCCTCGGTGGTCGCCGTCTCGCGTCAGGGCGAGGCGTACGACCTCACGCTGCCGGTCACCCGGCTCCCCGGTCAGGACGCGTGGTTCTCGTTCACCGTGCCCTACTCCCGGGCGATGGAGCTGCGCAGCGCCGAGCACGACCTGTGGGACCTGCGCCTGGATCTCGACCCGGGGTCCACCGGCGCGCCCGTCCCCCTCGGCCGTATCGGGGGCGACATCGTCGACCGCAAGAAGACCGATGTCGTCCCCGCCGTGCACCTCCCCCACCCGGAGCGGGGCGACACCCGCGCCAAGCCGTTCTTCACGGTCACCAACGACCTTGCCCTCAGCTTCCGTGACCTCGCCCCCGAGCATGACGTCACTCCCGGGACCGCCGAACGGGACGTCACCCCCGAGGAGGAAGCGGCCGGTTGAGCGGGCCCTTCCCCGTTCGTACGTGTCACTGGCACCAGTGACACCACGTACAACTGTGCGGCAGTCTTCTCCCTCGTGGGGAGCTTTCCGTATCACAGTGGTCACAGTGGGGCGCAGCAGAGTGGGTCGCAGCGGAGTGGTTCGCCTGCCACCGGGGCGCACATGGTGGTGTGCGGCGACGACGGGCTGGCGCACCGGCTGTCGGCCGAGTTGCGCCATGTGTACCGGGAGCAGGTGACCCTCGTCGTACCACCGAGCGAGCGGGTCGCGCGGCAGCCGGTGGTGGGGCGGGCCCGGACCACCACGTTGCTGGACCGGTTCTCCGCCGTCGTCAATCGGGCCGCCGGGAACGACGACCCGCAGACCACCGACCCCGCCGCGGACACCGGGACCTGGGACACCGGTGCCTGGGGCAGCCGGACCGGGCCCGCGGAGCTGGTGGTGGAGGCCGCCGAGGCGACCGAGGACGTGCTGGCCGCGGCGGGGGTGGAGCGGGCCGCCGCGCTGGCGCTCGTGTACGACGACGACGAGACCAACATCCGGGCCGCGCTCACCGCCCGGCGCCTCAACCCCCGGCTGCGGATCGTCCTGCGCCTCTACAACCGGCGGCTGGGCCAGCACATCGAGGAACTGCTCGACCAGGCGGCCGCGCTCGCCACCGGGGACACCGACGGGTCGGGGGCCGGAGCACGGCACCGGTACGGCTTCGACGCGTCCACCACCGTGCTGTCCGACGCCGACACGGCCGCGCCCGCGCTGGCCGCCACCGCCGTCGCGGGCACCAGCAAGGTCGTACGGGCGGACGGGCTCATGCTGCGGGCGGTGGAGCGCGCCCCCGGGGAGGACGGCCGGGGGGCCGGGCTGTGCACGCTGGCCCTGCTGTCCACGACGACCACCGACCCCGCCGGCGACGAGGGCTCCGAGGGCAGCGGCGAGCGCGGGCCGCAGCTGCTGCCCGACGAGCGGGAGGCGGCCGCGGCGGGCGGGCGCGGGACCGTCGTGCTGGAGACCGTGTCGTACGCGGGACCCGCGCTGCCTCCCCGGCGTGGGGGCGTGCCGCTCGGGATGTTCCAGTCACTGTTCTCCCGGCGGTTGCGGTGGTCGCTGGCGGGGCTGGTGGCGTGTGTGGTCGCGCTGGCCGTGACGCAGGTGGTGATCACCGACGGGCATCCGCTGCACGCGACGTACGTGACGCTGCTCGACCTCTTCGCGATCAACGAACCGGCGCTCGACGCCTCGCCGGGCGAACAGGTCCTGCAACTGCTGTCCGGGCTGATGGGGCTGTTGCTGCTGCCGGTGCTGCTGGCGGCCGTGCTGGAGGCGCTCGGCACGTTCCGCACCAACACGGCGCTGCGCCGGCCGCCGCGCGGGCTGTCGGGGCACGTGGTGCTGCTCGGGCTCGGCAAGATCGGCACGCGGGTGCTGACCCAGCTGCGGGAGCTGCACATCCCCGTGGTCTGCGTGGAGGCGGACCCGGAGGCGCGGGGCATGGCGGTGGCCCGGCGGCTGCGGGTGCCGGTGATCCTGGGCGACGTCACGGAGGAGGGGGTGCTGGAGGCCGCGAAGATCCACCGGGCGCACGCGCTGCTGGCGCTGACGAGCGAGGACACGACCAACCTGGAGGCCGCGCTGTACGCGCGCTCGCTCGAACCCGAGCTGCGTGCGGTGCTGCGGTTGTACGACGACGACTTCGCGACCGCCGTGTACCGCACGCTGCGGGCCGCGCACCCGCAGGCGCTGACCCGGAGCCGGAGCGTGTCGCACCTGGCGGCGCCCGCGTTCGCCGGGGCCATGATGGGGCGGCAGATCCTGGGGGCCATACCGGTGGAGCGGCGGGTGCTGCTGTTCGCGGCCGTCGAGGTGGCCGGGCACCCGCAGCTGGAGGGGCGGACGGTGGGCGAGGCGTTCCGGGCGGGGGCGTGGCGGGTGCTGGCCCTGGACACGACGGACCCGGCGGAGCGTACGGCCGACCTCTCCGCCCCGCGCGGTCCCGGGGCGCCCGACGGGCAGTCCGGCCTGGTCTGGGGCCTGCCCGCCTCGTACGTGCTCCGCAGGCAGGACCGGGTGGTGCTGGCCGCCACGCGCCGGGGGCTGGCGGAGTTCCTGGGCCGCAGACCCGGCGCGGGGGGCCGGACGTGAGGCACCGGTACCGGCCACGCGCGCGGGCGTGACCCGGAGGTACCGGTACCTCACCCCGGCCGCTCACCGACCGGTCAGGACTCCCCGAGGTGTCTGCGGGCGAAGTCCAGCTCCAGGCGCACCTGTTTGATGCGTTCGTCGACCACCAGGGAGCCGTGGCCCGCGTCGTAGCGGTAGACCTCGTGGACGGCGCCGCGGGCGGCCAGGCGGTCGACGTAGTTGTCCACCTGGCGGATGGGGCAGCGCGGGTCGTTGACGCCCGCCGAGATGTAGACCGGCGCCCTGACCTGGTCCACGTAACTCAGCGGCGACGAGGCCGCGAAGCGCTCGGGGACCTCCTCGGGGGTGCCGCCGAGGAGCGTGCGGTCCATCGCCTTCAACGCCTCCATCTCGTCGTGGTAGGCCGTGACGTAGTCGGCGACGGGGACGGCCGCGATGCCGAGGGTCCAGTGGTCCGGCTGGGTGCCGAGGCCGAGGAGCGTCAGGTAGCCGCCCCAGGAGCCGCCGGTCAGGATCAGCCGGGCCGGGTCCGCCAGACCGGTGCTCACCGCCCACTCGCGGACCGCCGCGATGTCCTCCAGCTCGATGAGGCCGACCCGGTGCTTCAGGGCGTCCGTCCAGGCGCGTCCGTACCCCGTCGAGCCGCGGTAGTTGATGCGGACGACCGCGTAACCGTGGTCGAGCCAGGCCGCCGGGCCGGCCGCGAACGCGTCGCTGTCGTGCCACGTCGGGCCGCCGTGGATGTCGAACACCGTGGGGTGGGGCCCGGGGGTCCCCTGCGGGCGCTGGACCAGGGCGTGGACACGGCCGCCCGGGCCCTCCACCCAGACGTCCTCCACCGGCACCGAGCCGGGGCACTTCACGATGGCCCCGCCCGCGGCGGCGACCGGCGGCGGGTCGAGGACCACCTCACCCGTCGTGGAGCGGACCACCGGCGGCTCGGCCGCCGAGGACCACAGGTACTCCACGCTGCCGTCCGGACGGGCCGTGGCCCCCGAGACCGTGCCCGGCGGAGTGGGCACCCGCTCGAGCTCCCGGGTCGCCAGGTCGTAGCGCCAGAGCTCGCTGCGCGCCTCGAAACTGTGCACGACCAGCAGCGCGGAGCCGTCCGCGTACCACTCGGCGCTCAGGTCGCCCGGCAGTCGGCCCGCGATGCCCAGGTCGGTCTCCTCGCCGGTCGCCACGTCCCACACCAGCGGCTCCCAGCGGCCGCCCCGCTGGTGTCCGACGAGCAGCCGGGTGTCCCCGTCGACCGGGGCGAAGCCCAGCACCTCCAGGCCCAGCTCGACCGTGCCGCCCTTGGTGTCGTCCAGCTCCGTGACCGCCGTGCCGTCCGGGCGCAGCACCCGCAGTGCCGAGTGCATCGCGTCACCGTGCTCGGTGTGCTCGATCGCGATGAGCGAGCCGTCGTGGGAGAGGTCGCCGACACCGGCCGACTCACGGTGCCGGTAGATCTCGACGGGTTCCTCGCCGTGCCGGGTCACGTGGACGGTCGAGCCGTCCTCGTCCGTGGAGCGGCCGACCACCGCCGTACGCCCGTCGCGGGCGATCGCCAGGCCCGCGGGGTACGACGGGTCCAGGCCCGGCGTCGCCTCGTCGTCCGGGCCGCCGTGGAACGGCTGGCGCCGCCAGACCCCGAACTCGTCGCCGTCCTTGTCGTCGAACCACCAGATCCACTCGCCGTCCGGCGAGAGCACGCCGTCCGTCGTGCCGTTCGCCCGGTCCGTGACCTGGCGCCGCTCGCCCGTCACGCGGTCCCACGCGTACAGCTCGTACGTCCCCGTGGCGTTGGAGACGAACAGCGAGCGGTGGGGCGCGTCTTGCGCCCAGTCCGGCAGCGACACCCGGGGCGCCCGGAAGCGCTTCTCCCAGTCGGGCATCGGCCCGCTCTGTTCCTGCCGGGTGGATGGGTTGCTCTCAGTCATGGCCCCATACTGCCCGCCCCGGGCGGCATTCGGCCGCCGAGGTCCGCAGCCTGTGGAAAACTCGCCCCTGACCCGGTCGGCGGTCACCCGCCGGTGTGAACGCCACCGGCCGGACGGCGCGTGACGCCGGGCGCGCGAAGCGACCCCGCGAACCGGTACCGCCCGGCGGCCCCGTACCGTTGGGGGCGTGTACCGGTTCCTGCTGACGCCCCGCTGGTGGGGGATCAACGTCTTCGTGTTGCTGGCCATCCCCTTCTGCGTCTTCATGGGCTCCTGGCAGCTGAGTCGGTTCGAGGACCGCGTGGAGAGCCACCGGGCGGCGGACCGGCACGCCGAGGAGGTCGAGCACGAGGCGGCCCGGCCGCTCGACGAGCTGCTGCCCGTGGACAAGGAGACCTCCGGCCGGCAGGCCACGGTGACCGGACGGTACGGCACGCAGTTGCTGGTGCCGCAGCGGACGCTGGACGACCGGACCGGGTACTACGTGCTGACGCTGCTGCGCACCGACGGCGGCGGCTCCGTGCCCGTCGTACGGGGCTGGCTGCCCGGCACGGCGGACCCCGCCGAGGCACCCGCCGCGCCCACCGGGGAGGTGACGGTCACCGGTGCCCTCCAGGCGTCCGAGACCCCGGGCTCCAACGGGGTCCCCACGGTCGGTGGACTCCCCGAGGGCCAGACCGGGGCGATCAGCGCGGCCTCGCTGATCAACCTCGTGCAGGACGACCTGTACGACGCGTGGATCACGCTGAACGAGGGCGACTCCGGCATGACGGCCGTGCCCGCGACCGCGCCCGCCGACACCGGCCTGGACCTGAAGGCGTTCCAGAACCTGGGCTACACCGGCGAGTGGTTCGTCTTCGCCGGCTTCGTGGTCTTCATGTGGTTCCGCCTGTTCCGCCGCGAGGCGGAGACCATCCGTGACGCCCGGCTCGGGCTGGTCACGGACGAGGCCGGCGCCGCGCGGACGCCGGCCCGGGAACCCGACCGGGAGAACGAGCCCGCCTGAGACCCTGCGTCGAGCCGGTCAGCCGGCCGCCAGCAGGCCCGTCCAGTAGACCGTGCCCGCGCACGCGTTGCTCACGGTCGTGGTCACGGACGGCACACCGCCCGGTGCCGTGTGCGTGACTGCCACGCTGCCGTCGGCGATGCCGTCCGCGGTGAGGAGCTGGGTCGTCGTGCCGGTGTCCTCGGGGACGGTGCCGCCGGTGTCGGGGGCGCTGCCGGTGGGGCTCGGCTCAGGGAGCGGATCAGGGGTGCTGCCACCACCGGTGGTGGGACACGCCTCGGACGGCACCCAGGCGAACTTCACCTCGTACGCGGCGCCCGGCTGGAGCAGCAGCTGGGGAACCGCCAGGGCCGGGTCGGGCAGTCCGGTGGCCGCGTCACCCGCGACGTGGCCGGTCACGAGGAGCTTGGACTGGTCCGCCGCGCCCTGGGCCGTCGGGCTCACCCCGCCCGCGCCCGAGACGGTACAGCCGATGCCGGAGACGTTGGCCACACGGAAGGAGCCGTACACGGCGCCGGAGGCGTCCGGTGCGCCCGCGCTCGCGGTGGCGCCGCCCAGCTGGTCCGCCGTACAGGCCTGGACGCTCTCGGGCGGCGAGGGGCTCGCCGTGGGGTCGGCACCGCCGTCGGTCGCGGCCTCGGCCTCGTCCCGCTTCTTCTCGTCGCCACTGCTCCCGCCAGGGCTCTCGGTGGCGCCGGCGGAGCCGCTGGAGGAGCCGGCGGCTCCGCCCTCCTCCTTGCCCCGGCCCCTGCTGCCCTGCGCGTCCTGGGTGTTGCCGACCGCGGCGGTGTTGGTGTCGGAGCTGGTCGTGTGGGAGACGTGGACGACGGCCGGGACCGCCGTACCTACGAACAGGACGGCGGCGGCCACGCCGACGAGGGCCTGCCGCTTCCGCGCCCGCCGGGCGGGAACCGCGCGTCGCAGGTGCTCCAGCGTGCCGTCACGGGGCTCGATCTCGTCGACGGCCTGGTGCAGCAGCCGGCGCAGCGCCGCCTCGTCCGCGCCGGACCCGCTCGCGCCGGCATCGCCGCCGTCGGGGCCGTGGTTCACAGTTCCGTTCCCAGTATGCGATCGACGGTGGGCGTGCGATGCGTCGTTGTGGTCGTGCGCACGGTTCTTGTCGTGTGGTGGGTTCTTGTCGTGCCCGTGTTCGAGCTTGCGTTCGTGCTCGCGCTCGCGTTCGTGTTCGTCGGAGCCGCTCATGCCGACGCCCCCATGGCGATCCGGAGGGCCGCGATGCCACGTGAGCCGTATGCCTTGACGGAGCCCAGCGATATGCCGAGCGTCTCCGCGACCTGTGCCTCGGTCATGTCCGCGAAGTAGCGCAGCACCAGCACCTCGCGCTGCCGCCGTTGCAGTCCCTTCATCGCCTTGATCAGGGCGTCGCGCTCCAGCTGGTCGTACGCGCCCTCCTCCGCGCTGGCCATGTCCGGCATCGGCTTCGACAGCAGCTTCAGCCCGAGGATGCGGCGGCGCAGTGCCGAACGGGAGAGGTTCACGACCGTCTGCCGCAGGTACGCCAGCGTCTTCTGCGGGTCGCGCACCCGCTTGCGCGCGGAGTGCACGCGGATGAAGGCCTCCTGGACGACGTCCTCGCAGGACGCGGTGTCGTCGAGCAGGAGCGCCGCCAGGCCGAGGAGCGACCGGTAGTGGGCGCGGTAGGTCTCGGTGAGGTGGTCGACGGTGGTACCCGCCGCCGCGGTCTCGGCGGCGGTCTGTTCAGCGTCGTCGCGCTGGCCGGGGATGCGGGCGGGCCGCGCTGCGGGCATGGGCGCGATCACCGGCATGCCGCCGGGAGCGCCGGGCATGCGGGGACGGCGGGGTGGACGCAGGACGGTGCCTCTGGTCTGGACCCCGGTGAGTTCGAGTACCTCTGCCACGCCAGTTGGACACGTGTGGGTGCGCCGGGGTTGTACGTGCCGGGCATCACTTTTACGGCGGACCTCATCTGTGTCGGCGGGTCGGCCGGTCTCGCCGACGGCACACCGGACAACGCGTCACATGCCCACATGCGTACCAGCTCTTCCCCTATGCCCGTGTGTCGTGGCGTCCGGCCCCCCGTAGGGCGTTCGCATAGACGCTCCCCGTCCGCGCGTGGTTGCGGGGAACGGGCAGGTGGTTGGTCGATCACCGGCGCCGCATGCCGGGAGCGCGCGACAGAAGTGGTTCCGGATGTCTCCCGGAACCACTTGAAACCACAAAGATCCTACAAATGGTGATCGCCGAAGGGCCAGGGAGATTCCCGTAGCCGGTACGGCCGGTGCGAAGAAGTTATCGGCCGGCCGCGGTCCCCCGCGCCGCTACCGCCCCTCGCCCGCCACCAGTTCCGCGATCTGGGTCGCGTTGAGGGCGGCGCCCTTGCGCAGGTTGTCGCCGCACACGAAGAGTTCGAGCGCCGTCTCGTCGTCCAGCGCGCGCCGCACCCGGCCCACCCAGGTCGGATCGGTGCCCACCACGTCGGCCGGTGTCGGGAACTCCCCGGCGGCCGGGTTGTCGAAGAGGACGACGCCCGGGGCCGTGGCGAGGATCTCGCGCGCCTTGTCGACGGTGACCCGGCCCTCGAAGCGGGCGTGGACGGTGAGCGCGTGCGTGGTGACCACGGGAACGCGTACGCAGGTCACGGCCACCGGGAGCGTCGGCAGCCCGAGGATCTTGCGGGACTCGTCGCGCACCTTCATCTCCTCCGAGGACCAGCCGTCCTCGCGGAGCGACCCGGCCCACGGCACCACGTTGAGCGCGACCGGCTCGGGGAAGGGACCGGTGTCGTCGCCCACGGCCCGCCGTACGTCGCCGGGGTGCGTCCCCAGTTCCGTACCGGCGACGAGCGACAGCTGGCGGCGGAGGGTGTCGACGCCCGCGCGGCCGGCCCCGCTGACCGCCTGGTACGAGGAGACGACCAGCTCGCGCAGCCCGAACTCGGCGTGCAGCGCGCCGAGCGCCACGATCATGGAGAGGGTCGTGCAGTTGGGGTTGGCGACGATCCCGCGCGGACGCCGGCGGACGGCGTGCGCGTTGACCTCGGGGACGACCAGCGGCACGTCCGCTTCCATGCGGAAGGCCGCCGAGTTGTCCACGACGACCGCGCCCCGGGCCGCCGCGACGGGCGCCCACTGGGCCGCGACCTCCTCGGGCACGTCGAACATCGCGACGTCGACCCCGTCGAAGGCGTCCTCCGACAGGGCCGTCACCTCGACCTCCTCGCCGCGCACGGCCAGCTTGCGGCCTGCCGAGCGCGGTGAGGCGAGCAGCCTGATCTCGCCCCAGACGTCCGCGCGCTGGGACAGGATCTGGAGCATGACCGTGCCGACGGCCCCGGTCGCTCCGACGACCGCGAGCGTCGGCCTGCCGGCGCGCCCGGCATCGGGGGTCATCAGCGGCCGGTGCCCCCGTAGACGACGGCCTCGTCGCTGTCGGAGTCGAGCCCGAAGGCGCTGTGCACGGCGCGGACGGCCTCGGGCACGTCGTCGGCGCGGGTGACCACCGAGATGCGGATCTCGGAGGTCGAGATGAGCTCGATGTTGACCCCGGCGTCGCTGAGCGCCTCGAAGAAGCCGGCCGTGACGCCCGGGTTGGTCTTCATACCGGCGCCGACCAGGGAGATCTTGCCGATCTGGTCGTCGTAGCGCAGCGAGTCGAAGCCGATCGTGCTCTTGGCCTTCTCCAGGGCGTCGATCGCCTTGCGGCCGTCGGTCTTCGGCAGCGTGAAGGAGATGTCCGTCAGGCCCGTCGACGCGGCCGAGACGTTCTGCACGACCATGTCGATGTTGAGTTCGGCGTCGGCGATGGCGCGGAAGATGCCGGCGGCCTCGCCCGGCTTGTCGGGCACGCCGACGACCGTGACCTTGGCCTCGGAGGTGTCGTGCGCGACACCGGAGATAAGGGCCTGCTCCACCTTCTGGTCCCCTTGCTGCGTCTTCGATACGAGTGGCTCACTGCTGACCCAGGTGCCCTGCAGCCCGCTGAAGGAGGAGCGCACGTGGATCGGGATGTTGTAGCGGCGGGCGTACTCCACACAACGGTGGAGCAGCACCTTGGAACCGGACGAGGCCAGCTCCAGCATGTCCTCGAAGGAGATCCAGTCGATCTTCTGCGCCTTCTTCACGACCCGCGGGTCCGCGGTGAAGACGCCGTCGACGTCGGTGTAGATCTCACAGACCTCGGCGTCGAGCGCGGCGGCCAGCGCGACGGCGGTCGTGTCGGACCCGCCCCGGCCGAGCGTGGTGATGTCCTTCTTGTCCTGGCTGACGCCCTGGAAGCCGGCGACGATGGCGATGTTGCCCTCGTCCAGCGCGGTACGGATGCGGCCCGGCGTGACGTCGATGATCCGCGCTTTGCCGTGGACCGAGTCGGTGATCACACCTGCCTGGCTGCCGGTGAAGGACTGGGCCTCGTGGCCCAGGTTCTTGATCGCCATCGCCAGCAGGGCCATGGAGATCCGCTCCCCGGCGGTCAGCAGCATGTCGAACTCACGGCCGACAGGCATCGGTGACACCTGCTCGGCGAGATCGATCAGCTCGTCCGTCGTGTCGCCCATCGCGGAAACGACCACGACCACCTGGTGGCCGTTCTTCTTCGCTTCCACGATCCGCTTGGCGACGCGCTTGATGCCTTCGGCATCGGCTACGGAGGAGCCTCCGTACTTCTGCACGACAAGGCCCACGTGCGCTCCTCGCTCAGTCCGTCTCGGTCCGCAGATACCCACGCACTGCGGTCGGCTCAGTCTATCGAGCGGCCGGTTTCCCCCTTCTGGGTATCGCATGGTGAGATGTCCCGTCCACCCTGCGATGCCCCCGGGATTCCTCCCGGTTTCCGCCCGGAGCCCGCCGGATTTCACTCGCGGTGCTCCGGCCACTCCGGAGCAGTACCTGCCCAGGACCGTGCGGGGCACTCGAGAAAGTGCCCCGCGTCACACGGCCGCGTGACACCCGTGCCGGGCCGTGCGGGCCGTGCCGGGCGGCTCAGAGCAGGGCCAGCGCCGGTGAGAAGGCGATGAGCAGCGGCAGCAGCGGGATGAGTGCGGCGGCCGTCGTGGTGGCGGTCCGGCGGGCGCGGTCGAGGCGGGGCGGGGGTTCCAGCAGCCGCTGCACCCGGTCGCCGAGCAGCCGCCGGGTGCCGGCGCAGCTCAGCACGCCCCGGTGCCGGTTGAGCTCGATGAGCGCGAGGGCCGCGGTGCGGTGGCCGCAGCGGCGCGAGGCCGTGTCGTCGGCGGCGAGCTCGACCAGGCGGTGGGTCTGGTCGGCGAAGTGGGCGAAGAGCGGGACCCGCGGAAACCCCGTGGCCAGCGCCGTCGACAGGTGCAGCAGCCAGTCGTGGTGGGCGCGGGCGTGGCCCAGCTCGTGGGCGAGCACGGCGTCGACCTGCTGCTCGTCCAGCCGGCGCAGCGCGCCCGTGGTGACGACGAGCCGCGGGGCCGCTCCCGGGATCAGCCAGGCGTCGGGGTACTCGTCCTCCAGGACCAGCAACGGGCCCCGGGCGTCCGCCGGATCGCCCGACGGACCGTCCACCTCCGCCAGGCCCGCCGGCAGCTCGGGGACCCGCTCGCGCAGGTGCGCCCGGCGCAGCCGCGCACGCCGCCGGGCCTCCACGAGCTCGCGGGCGAGCATGGCGCCCGTCCAGGCGGCGCCGCAGGCCAGCAGCAGGGTCAGGACGGCCGTCCCGGGGGGTGCCGCGGCCAGGTCGTACGCGGCGGTGACGGCCGGGGGCGCGGGCGCGAAGGCGTGGATCCGTACGGTGTCGAAGACCGCCGCCGCTCCGAGCACCAGTGCGGCCAGGCAGCTCAGCAGCACGGCGCCGACCAGGCACTGCCACACCCACAGCGCGACGACGGGTTCCCGCTCCGGCCAGCGGGCCCGGAGCAGGACACGGGGGCCCGGCACCGCGGCGGTCAGGGCCACGGTGGTCAGCAGGAGCAGGAGGGCGGTCATGGCGTGGCCTCGGACGGCGGGGTCACTTGACCTGGCGCAGTCCCAGCGGGCCCGCGATCTCCTCCGCCATCACCCGGCCGGCCTCCAGCTCCAGGGCCTCGTCGCCGAGGTCCTGGTCGGTGTCCAGGCCGTCCAGCTCCTGGAGGGGCTGGTTGAGGCGGACGTGGGCGACCACGGACTGCAGGGCGCGCAGGGTGGCGGAGGCCGTGGAGCCCCAGTTGGAGAAGTAGGAGAACTGCCACCACCAGAGGGCTTCCGTGGTGCGGCCGGCCTTGTAGTGGGCCATGCCGTGGCGCAGGTCGGTGATGACGTCGGCGAGGTCGTCGGAGATACGGGCCGGCACGGCCGCCTTGCGGGGCTCGTACGGGTCGAAGACCTCCGAGTACACGTCGATCGGCTCCAGCATGCGGGCGAAGTTCTCGCGCAGCTCGTCCACGTCCGGCTCCGGGCCGAGGTCGGGCTCGTACCGCTCCTCCGGGAGGATGTCCTCGTGCGCGCCGAGGCGCCCGCCGGCCAGCAGCAGCTGGGAGACCTCCAGCAGCAGGAAGGGGACCGCCGAGTCCGGCTCGTCGCCCTTGGCGACCTCGGTGACGGCGACCAGGAAGCTCTCGATCTGGTCCGCGATCTGGACCGCGAAGTCGCCGGGGTCCGGGTCGGTCGCGTGCAGCGTGGCGTCAGACATCTAGGAGTCGTCTCCCCTCGAAGGCGCGGCCGAGGGTGACCTCGTCCGCGTATTCCAGGTCGCCACCCACCGGGAGGCCGCTGGCCAGGCGGGTGACCCTGAGGCCCATGGGCTTGATCATGCGGGCGAGGTACGTGGCGGTGGCCTCGCCCTCCAGATTGGGGTCGGTGGCCAGGATCAGCTCGGTGACGGCGCCGTCGGCGAGGCGCGCGAGGAGCTCCCGGATGCGCAGGTCGTCCGGGCCGACGCCCTCGATCGGGCTGATCGCTCCGCCCAGCACGTGGTAGCGGCCGCGGAACTCACGGGTGCGCTCGATGGCGACCACGTCCTTCGGCTCCTCCACCACGCAGATGACGGCGGGGTCGCGGCGGGTGTCGCGGCAGATGCCGCACAGCTCCTCCTGGGCCACGTTCCCGCAGGTCGCGCAGAAGCGCACCTTGGCCTTGACCTCCATGAGGGCCTGGGCGAGACGGCGTACGTCCGTGGGTTCGGCCTGGAGGACGTGGAAGGCGATCCGCTGGGCGCTCTTGGGACCGACGCCGGGGAGCCGCCCCAGTTCGTCGATGAGGTCCTGGACCACGCCTTCGTACAACGGACTGCCTGCCCTTCGTGGAGTTCTTCAGTTCGTACGGTAATTGGCCCTCGCCCCGGGGAGAAGGCGAACCCCGCCAACCGGGGCGGCGGGGGCGGTGGGGGCCACCGTGTCGTCCGGGGCCACCGGCCGCCCGCGGGGGGCGGCCCGGCGGGCCCGTGCGTGGGCTAGAACGGCAGCCCGGGGATGCCACCGCCGCCCAGGCCCTGCGCGAGGGGGCCGAGCTTCTGCTGCTGGAGCTGCTGGGCGTTCTCGTTGGCCGCCTGGACCGCCGCGACGACCAGGTCGGCGAGGGTCTCGGTGTCCTCCGGGTCGACCGCCTTCGGGTCGATGACCAGGCCGCGCAGCTCGCCCGAGCCGGTCACCGTCGCCTTCACCAGGCCGCCGCCCGCCTGGCCGTCGACCTCGGTCCTGGCGAGCTCCTCCTGCGCGTTCGCCAGATCCTGCTGCATCTTCTGGGCCTGCTGGAGCAGCTGCTGCATGTTGGGCTGGCCACCACCGGGGATCACGATCAGCTCCTGACGTTCCGTTTTTTGCGTCCGGCACGAGCCTACGTGGTCGGCGTGCCCGTCGCCCAAGCACTCTTTCGGGTGAGGCCGCAGGAAGCCCATACCTGATCAAGCCCCTCGTCCGGGCGGAAAAACGATGAAAGCGCCGCCTTCGCCACCCGGTGGGCGCTAGGAAGGGGGCGGCCGTGTGCCGGGAGGCAGGTGCGGTGTGTCCGGCCCGCGGTGCGGGTGCGGTGTGCCCGGCCCGCGGTCGTGCGGCCGTCATGTGGTCAGGTCAGGTCGCGTCAGCAGCAAGAGGGAGTTGCCGGGTGAGCCAGCCGGAGATGCAGCCTGAGAGAGCGTCCCAGGAGGGGCGGGGCGACAGCGCCGGGCTCCGGTCGGGTGGTGACCTGAACGGGCGGCCGTTCCCCGCGGGCGACTGGGGCGAGCCCGCGGAGCGGCTGGAGGAGCTGTACCGCTGGGTGGAGGGGGGCGCCCTGCAGACGGTGACCTGGTACCTGGCGGACCGGGTGTGGAAGCGGCGGTGCGCCTGGGTGCTGCGGGCCGGGGCGGCACTGGGGGCCGTCGCCGGGGCCGCGCTGCCGCTCCTGGACGTGACCGGGACGGTGGGCGGGGTGGTGGCCTGGGGCTATCTGTCCCTGCTGCTGTGCGTCGCGTGCGTGGCGGCCGACCGGTACTTCGGGCTGACCTCCGGCTGGATGCGGGACGTGGCCACGGCCCAGGCCGTGCAGCGCCGGCTCCAGGCACTCCAGTTCGACTGGGCGTCGGAGAGCGTGCGGGAGGTCCTCGGCCCGACGGACGGGACCGCGAGCGAGGCCGCGGAGCGGTGCCTCGCGGTGCTGCGCAGGTTCACCGAGGACGTCACGGAGCTCGTACGGACCGAGACCGCCGACTGGATGATCGAGTTCCGTACCGGGTCCGCTCCGCTCGGCATCCAGACGGCCGGCGCGGGTACGGCCCGCCCGGACTCCTCACCGAACGGCCGCTACTCCGCCCCGCCGGCCACCCGCCCCAACATGCCGCGTCAGCGGCCGCCGGACGCCCGGTGAACGGTGACCGTGACCGTGACCGGTGGTCCGGCGGCTCGAGGTGCGACGGGCCGAGGCCCGGTGACCGGGTGAGCGGGTGCGAGGCCGGGGTCAGCCGGTCTTCGTGTACGTCAGCGTCTCGCCGGACCGTGTGTCCATCACCCGGCGCAGCCGCCCGTCCGGCAGCAGCGTGACCTCGCTGGCGGCGCCGGGGGCGCAGGAGGAGGCCGGTTCACCGACGACGACCCGGGAGGGGCCGATCCGCAGCGGACCGTCGTCGCCGGGCTCGGACGCCAGCTCGGCCTCGAACTCGCAGTGGTAGGTGCCGTCGCCCGCCGGTCCGTCCGCCGTGAGGAACAGCACCGTGTCGCCGGCCTCGCCCTGCCGGATGACGAGCGTGCGGGGGTTGCGCCCGGTCGCGTTGTCGATGCTCGCTCCCCAGGTGCCGAGGTACCCCGCGGGCACGGCTCCGCCCTCGGGCCCCTGCGCGGTGGACCGCTCGGTGGGGGGCGCCGTGGTCGCGGACCCTGAGGTGCCCGGCCCCGGAGTGCTCGGCTCCCGGTCAGCGGGCGCGCTCGCCGACGGGCCGGCGGCGCTGTCGTCGTCCTGCCCCGCCTCGCCCTTCATCAGCGCGTACACCGACCCGCCCGCCCCGAGCGCCACGACGAGGGCGACCGCGATGAGGGCCGCGGTGGTACGGCCGGATCTGCGCGGGGCGTCGGATCGTTGGGGGGCGTGGCCCAGGTCGTACGGGGGCGGTGTGGGACCGGGACCGTACGGCGGTGCGGAAGCGGGTCCGTACGGTGGCGTCGAGCCCGCTGCCGGGCCGTACGGACCGTATCCCGCGGGTGCGCCGCTCCAGCCACCGCTGTTCCAGCCTCCGCCGCTCCAGCCACCCGCCTGCGCGGGATCGCCGTACGCGGGGGGCTGCTGATGTTGTTGCTGTTGTTGTTGCGGCGGCTGCTGCCGCTGCCGCTGCTGCTGCTGCTGCTGATAGCCGTACGCGGCCGGTGGCGGCGGGAGGGCGGGTGGGAGCGGTGGAGCGGACGGTGCGCCCGAGACCTGGGTGGGCAGCCGGTCCGTCCCGTCCGCCGGACCACCCGGACCACCCGGACCGCCCGACGGAGGCGGCGTGACATCACCCTTGGGGGCGCCGACGGCCCCGTGCTCCATGCTCCGCGCCCCCTGCGCCTCCTCCGGGTCCTCGGAGTCGAGCAGGCGCACCGCGTGGCGGCCGAGCTGGGCCACCAGCGCGCTCGGCAGCCACGGGTCCCGCGAGCGCCCGTCCAGGACGGTCTCCTCCGCGCCCGTACGCGCCAGGATCCCCTCCAGCGTGGGCCGGGCCGCGGGGTCCTTGTGCAGGCAGTCCCGTACGAGTTCGGCAAGGCCCTCCGGCAGCGCGGCGAGGTCCGGCTCCTCCTGCGCGATGCGGAACATCAGCGCGTGGACACCGGAATCGGCGCTTCCGAAGGGCAGGACGCCACTGGCGGCGTACGCCAGGACGGAACCCAGGCAGAAGACGTCGCAGGCGGGCGTGGACCGGTCGCCGCGCACCTGCTCGGGCGCCATGAAGCCGGGCGAGCCGACGAGTGCGCCGGTCCGGGTCAGCCCGCCGTCGGTGACGGTCTCCAGCGCGCGGGCGATGCCGAAGTCGATGACGCGGGGGCCGTCGATGGTGACCAGCACGTTGGACGGCTTGAGGTCCCGGTGGACGATCCCGGCGGCGTGGATGTCCCGGAGCGCGTGCGCGAGCCCCGCGGCGAGGATGCGCACCGACCGCTCCGGCAGCGGCCCGTGGTCGTGTCCGACGACCGTCTGGAGGCTCGGCCCGGCGACGTACCCGGTGGCCACCCAGGGGATCCCGGCCTCGGTGTCGGCGTCGAGGACCGGTGCCGTCCAGTAGCCGCCGACCCGCCGTGCGGCCTGCACCTCCTGCCGGAACCGCGCCCGGAACTCCTCCTGCTCGGCGAGCTCCTGCCGGACCAGTTTCACGGCGACGGTGCGGCCCCGGTCGGACCGGGCCAGGTACACCTGCCCCATCCCGCCCGCGCCCAGCCGGGCGAGCAACCGGTACGTACCGGTCCGCCCCCGTAGCCTCCCGAAGCCCGCGGGCACCCCTTGCGGATCCCCCGTTCCCAGGTTCTCCATCGCCGCGCCACCTTCCCCCCGTCCGGGTGCAACAGACAATTCGAGGATAGTGCGGTCGTACCGGGAGACCAGGGATACGGACAGGGTCCACTGCTCCGCGACAGGGGCACGGTGCCGCGCGAGCAGCGGGGCTGCCCGGAGTGAACCGCGAGGCGGCTCCCGGCGTGTCCCGCCGGCGGACGGACCCCGGCGCGCGCCGGGGCGGGCGCGAGGCTGATGCGGGGCTGGACGCGCGATGGACGGGCTTGCGCGGGATCCGATCACATGAGGATGACTTGCGAACACATGAGAGCGACTTGTGAACGCGTAAGGTGACGTGCTCGTAGAAAGACGTGCTCGTAGAAAGACGTGTCTCGTGGAAATACGCAGCACGCAGAGCACCGTACGCACCCGCACGCGAAGGAGGAGGGCCCCGAGCATGCCCGGCACCGGCGGTGGCAGCCCGAGCCGCAACGGCAGTGGCGCCGTGACCCGCAGCACCCTGCGGCAGCAGGTCGCGGACGCGCTCCGCGACGAGGTGCTGGGCGGCCGGCTGCAGCCGGGGCAGGAGTTCACGGTCAAGGAGATCGCCGACCAGTACGGCGTGTCCGCGACCCCCGTCCGCGAGGCCCTGGTCGACCTGTCGGCACAGGGGCTGCTGGACGCCGTGCAGCACCGCGGCTTCGAGGTCCGCGCGTACTCCCTCGACGACTACCGGGAGATGCTCGAGGCCCGCGGCATCGTGATGGACGGCATCTTCCGGGACAAGCAGATCGACGACGGTCCCCGCACGGCCGCCGTCCTCGCCGCCGTGCGACGCCGCGGCGAGGAGGCCCGGCGGGCCGCCACCGCCGGTGAGCTGAACGTCCTCATCGGCTACGACCTGCGCTTCTGGCGTGAGCTGAGCGATCTGTTCGGCAACGTCCACCTCGCCGACTTCCTGCACCGGCTGCGCGTGCAGACCTGGGTGTGCGCGGTCCAGCACCTGCGCCGGCTCGCCGACCTGCGCGGGGAGTTGTGGGCCGGGCACACCGAGCTCGTCGACGCCCTGGCGCGCCACGACGTCCGTGCCGCGCACGAGATCGTCGCCGCCCACAACGCCGACTGCCTCGCCCTGGTCGAACGCCTCGCGGCCGGATGAGCGCGAGCGCGCTCGCGATCCGGTGCGCACGGCGGCGGAGAGTGGGGAAGGGATGTGCACGGAAGGCGCTGGAGCGGGCCGCACCCATTACGCTTTCTTGACTGACCACCGTGCTGGACAAGGAGTGCCCTGTTGGCCTGTGACCTGTGGCTGGTCCCGCTCGTCGACGTGTTGTGCCACACCCCCGACAACCCCTTCGCCGAGGAACTCGCGCTCTACAACACGGTGCTCGGCGAGGCCGGACTGCCTCCGGTACCGGTGTACCAGTACATGCCGGGCCTCTCCGGTGACGTGGCCCCGGTCGCGGGCTTCGACTACGACGCGCTGCACTTCCTGCGGCGGGCCTACCTGCTCCAGGTGTGCGGGCTGCCGCTGACCCCGGTGGACGAACTGGGCGGGGACTACGAGCAGTTGCTGGAGATGTTCGAGTCGACCGCCCAGCAGTCCCACCTGGTCTGGCACTACGACCACGCGGGCGCGTACGTCCCGGTCGACTTCCCGCACCCGCTGTCCAGCGACGAACTCCTCGCGGGCGGCGGCCCCCTGGGGTCCTCCCAGACGCTGCTGCGGGAACTGGAGCTCGTGGCCCCGTCCATCGGCATCGACCCGGCGAACCCCCCGGCGGCGCCGGCCGCCCCGTCCGCCCCCACGGAGCTGGAGGAACCGGCGGTCCCCGCCCCGTACGACCCCAGCCCCTTCGCCCGCGAACGCCACGTGTGGCTGGGGCTGCACGCGGCGACCACGCGGAGCCTGGCGCAGGGGTCGATGATCGTGTTCAGCTGACGGGGACGGCCGACCCCACGGATGCCGCACGTCCAGTTGTGTGCACAGCTGTTGCCCTAGTGACCTTCCGCCCGCCGGCGGTTACCTTCACTGCACACGCGTTCATGCAGGCATCGTCGGCATCACAGGACAGGTCCGCCCCTCCCATGACAGCCATCACCACGATCGAACTCGACGACGGCTCGCTGCTGCGGGTGGAGACCGGCGCGCCCGCCGGCACCTCTGGTCCGGCCGCGCGCACCGCCCCCGTCCGCCCGCACCCGGCCCCGGACGACCCGTACGAACCGATCGGCCGGCCCCGCCCCGCGGAGACCGTCGCGGACGCCGCCGAGACCCTGCGCGGTGCGGTGGACCAGGTGCGTCCGGCGGTCCAGGACATCGTCGACTCGCTGCGCACGATGCCGCGCCGCCCCGACCGGATCTCCCTGGAGTTCGGCATGAAGGTGACCGCCGAGGCCGGTGTGGTCATCGCCAGGACCGCTGCCGAGGCGCACTTCACCGTGGGGATGGAGTGGGACGCGGCGAACGGGCGGGACGAAGACGGTGCCGCCTAGACCCGACGAGCCCCACCTGCCGCGGCTGCCGCGGCAGGCCCGGTACGAGCGGGGCGCGGCCCGGGTGTTCCGGCCGGACGGGGCGGTCGTCGGCGCGGGGTTCCTCCTGGCGCCCGAGCTGGTCTGCACCTGCGCCCATGTCGTGGCGGAGCCGGACGGCGGCCCTCCCGGGCGGCCGGTCACCGTGGACTTCCCGCTGCTCGCCGGAGCCGACGCGGGCGCCCCGGTCCCCGCCGAGGTGGAGTTCTGGCGGCCCGAGGACGACATCGCGGTCCTGCGCCTGGCGACCCCGGCGGACGGCACGGAGCCGCTGCCGCTCGCGGACGGCACCGAGGGCGAGTGGGGCGGGGAGATCCGGGCCTTCGGCTTCCCCGAGGGTGTGCCGCGCGGCGTGAACGCCACCGGCGTGCTGCGCGGCCGGCAGCGGCTCGACCGGCTCCAGCTCGATCTGGCGGCGCACGGGGCGCCCATCGGGCGGGGGTTCAGCGGAGCCGCCGTCTGGGACGTGGCGCACCAGGCCGTGGTGGGCATGCTCGTCACGCGCGGGCGGGCGGACATCGAAGACATCGCGGACACCGCCTACCTCATCCCGGCGGACCGGCTCATCGGGCCGGACATGCCCCTGGACTGCCCGTTCCGGGGCCTCGGCCGCTTCGAGGAGGCGGACTCCCGGTACTTCCACGGCCGGGAGGAGGACGTGGAGGAGTTGGTGACGGCACTGGGCTCGCGGCCCGTGACCGTCCTGGTCGGCCCGTCGGGCAGCGGAAAGTCCTCCCTGCTCAGGGCCGGTCTGCTGGCCGGGTTACGGAGCCGTGGGACGCCGGCGGCCGTACGGGTGCCCCGCCCCGCCGAAGCGGCCGACGCCCCGCACGAGCACGCCGACGCCTGGGTCGCCGAGGCCGTCACCGCCGCCTGGCAGTCCGCCGCGCCGGACACCACCGCCCGCGACGACCGCCTGGACGCGGTCCGCCGGGCGTGCACCGGGCAGGACGCCGAGCGCACCGCCCTGCGCGGCCGGCTCTCCGACGAGCTCGGGCGGTCCGGCTCCGTACTCCTCCTCGACCAGTTCGAGGAGTACGCGGCGGCCTCGCCGCACGGAGCGCTGCGCGCCTTCCGCGTGCTGTCGGCGCTGGCGCAGGCCCCCGATCCGGCCCAGGGCGGCGGACTCCGCGTCGTGCTCACCGCACGTCCCGCGACCCTGGAGGCCCTCACCGCCGCCGACACCTCGGCGGCACTGGGCCGGGCCGTGACGTTCCTCGCCCCGATGACCGCCGAGGCGCTCACCCGGGCCGTCGAGGAGCCGGTCAGGGCGGTGCCCGGGCTCCGCATCGAGGACGGCCTGACCCGGCGCCTCGTCGACGACGCCGTCGGCGAGCCCGGCTGTCTGCCGCTGCTGCAGTTCGCGCTCACCCAGCTCTGGGACCGGCGTGCGGCCAACACCCTCACCCACGGCGCGTACGAGGAGATCGGCGGCGTCGGGGGCGCCCTGGCCGCGTACGCCGACGACGCGCTCGACCGGTGCCTCGCGGAGAGCGGCACGCCCGAGGACGCGGCCCGGCGGCTCTTCCAGCAGCTGGCCCGGCCCGACGGTGAGGGCGGCTTCACCCGGCGCGCCGTACCCACCCGCCAGTTGCCGCCCCCGCAGGCCGTGCTGGCGCGCGACCTGGCCGGGCGCCGCCTCCTGGTCTGGGACGTCGTCGACGGCGCTGCGGACGGCGGCACCGTGCACGTGGTCCACGAGGCGCTGCTGAGGGAGTGGCCGCGCCTGGCGCGCTGGCTGCACGAGGGCGCCGAGTTCCGCGAGTGGCAGGACCGTACGGCGCGGGACGCCACCGAGTGGGAGGCCCGCGGCCGGCCCGTGGGACTGCTGCCGCACGGGGTGCGCCTGGCCCAGGGCCTGGAGTGGCTCGGCACCCGCCGCGAGGACCTCACCGACCTGGAACGGACCTATCTGGAGGCGGGCCGACGACGGCAACGGCGCGGACTGCGGCGCCTGTGGGGCGTCGTCGGCCTGGTCACCGCGCTGGCGGTGGTCGCATCAGTCCTCGCGGTGAACACCTACCGGGCCCGCCAGCAGGACCTGCGGGAACTGCGGACGGCCGCCGCCACGGAGCTGAGCGAACTCTCCGGGGAGGTGGCGGACCGGTCGCCGGACAGTGCTTTTCGATATGCCGCGGGGGCGTGGTCGGCGCAGCACACCACCCAGGCCCAGCAAGCGCTGTTGGCCCAGTACACGCGTGCGCGCGATGTCGTGTCGTCGCACCGCGGGCTGTGGCAGGGTGCGGCACAACTGGTACTCGCGACACCGGACGGGCGCACGCTCGTGGTGGTCTCCCAGCCGGACGGCAAGGCCTCGCTGGAGATGACGGCGGTGACCGGCGTCCTCGACGGCAGGCCCCGGGCCGTACGGCCCGAAGGCTTCCCCGACGACCTCGTGGTGGGCGAACTGCGGCACGCCGTGAGTGACGACGGACGGTACTACGCCGCGTCGACGGCGGACGGGCGCGTCCTCGTCTGGGACCTGACCGCCCCTCGCCCCGCTCCGAAGAGGTTGTCGGGCGCACTGGCCGAGCGCGGGACCGTCTACGAGGTGTCGCTGGACTTCTCCGACGACGGCGGGCGCCTGCTGCACTTCTTCCACTTCGAGAGATCGCGCCCCGAGGACGCCGACCGCCGAGGGCTCGCACGCTTGTGGAACGTGGCGGACGGCCGGAGCCTGCCCCTGTCCCAGCGGACGATGAGCCGGGCGGAGCCCTCCGACGCCTGGCTGCTCGGGGAGGGCGACCGGATCGCCGTGGCCAGCAGCCGGCAAGTGGGCGACGGGGACGGGCACGGCGTCGAGGATTCCCTGGACATCTACGCCACCGGCTCCGGTGATCGGGTGCGCCGGGTGTACGGACCGGTGGCGACGGAGGCGGAGTATCCGACCGACCAGGGGCGCGGTATCTGGCTGAGCCGTGAGGGCGGTACCCGTTGGTACTCCTTGGTGCCCGGTGCCCGCCGACCGAGCGGCACGTTGACGGGGAACGTCGACACCCCGGACCTGACCGGCACACACTTCCTGTCGGAGCAGGGGATGACACCCGCGTCGGCGGGCGCGTATCGGCGAGTCACGGTCCTGGACGCCCGGTACGGCAACCGTTACTGGACGGCTGTCGTCCCGGGCAAGGAGATGAGCGAGCCCATCGCGGTGACCGGCACCGGCTCCGGACCGCGCACGCTGGTCACCGTTGTGGGTGACTCCCTGCTCCGGGCCCGGGCCGTGCCGGTACCCACGCCGTTGCAGGAGGAGACGGACGACGACCACCTGGCGACCGTGGACGCCCTCGCCGTGGCTCCTGACGACGACGGCCGCGTCGCACGCCTGCGTCAGGGCCGCCTGGAGGTCGTGGAGCACGGCACACGCGTACGCGGCGCACCGGTTCCCGAGCGTTACCTGAGGGGGCTGGAAGGCGAGCTGAACGTCCTGTGGGTCGCCCGGGAGGGCGGAGACGCGCTGCTGGTCTGGTCGCACGACGTCATCGGCGCCCTTCTGTACGACATCGACGACTTGCACGATCCGCTGGTCGTCACGTGGGACTGCGGCCGGGAGGGCGGCTCGGAGTGGGACCCGCCGCGTGACATCGTCCAGACGCCCGACGGGCACCTCGTACTGCTCTGTCTGGGCGCCAGTCTGCTCCGGCTGGACCCGCACACCGGAATGCCGATCGGCGACCCCGTGCACCTGGTACCCGCTCCGCAGCAGCCGGGCATGTTCTCCGACTCCGGTCAGCTCGTCCCCAGGCCGGGCCACCGCGGTCAGGTGGCGGTGATCACCGCCCAGTGGCGGAGCCGCGGCCGGATCGAGGTGTGGGACGTGCGGCGCGGCGAGCGCACGGCCCGGCTGGAAGGCGCCCCGCTGCGGTACGACGGGCGCAAATCGGTGGCGTTCACACCCGACGGCAGTCGGCTTGCCGCACTCGGGGATGACGAGCGGGCCGCGTGGTGGTGGGTGGACGAGGAGCACCGGTACGACCTGACCCGTGGGCTCGCGGGGGCGACCGGCCTGTTGGGCGTGGCCGACAACGGGACACTCGTCGTCAGCTTCCGTTTCGCGGACGCCATCGGGCTGCTCCCTCCCGGCGGCGCCGACGTGTCCGAGAGCCTGGGACTGTCCGAGTACTCGTCCGTGAGCGCCTGGCGCCTCAACGGCGACACCTTGCGGCTGCTCGGCCCGGAGGACGACCTGACCGTCCACCTCTCCCCCGACCACTGGCACCGCACGCTGTGCGCGGCCCTCGATGACGGCGACGACACCCTTGAGGAACATGGGGAACACGACTACCTGGAACTGGACCGGGCCCGGCAGACACGCCCGTGCCCGGCCGGCCAGTAGTCACCGCATCACGGGCGCCGTCCCGTCACGACACCTGGCTGCGCCGAGTCGAGCACGGAGCAGCGCCTCATGCGGAACTCGACCTTGCGGTCCAGGTCCTCGGGGCCGAGCGCGGGCACCGCCTCCGAGAAGACGGCACGCGCATAGTCCTCGTGCTGGAGGAGCCCCGGCACATGGGTCAGCTGTGCGGTACGCAGTGCCGATGCGTGGTGCTCCAGCTCCGCCAGATCTAGGAGCATCGCCGGAAGCGCAGCGCGGTACTCGTCCCACCAATTGCGGCCACGTTCCCTCGCCATGTCCGCGAGCGCGTCGACGTACTCGCGCTCCGAGCAGGCGTAGTTGGCGGCCCACACCCGGACACGGTCCGGACTCACACCGAACCGGGCCGACTCCGTATTGCTGATCGTGGCCTTGTCGACTCGATGCAGCTCGGCTGCTTCGGTCAGCGACAGGCCGATCCGCTCGCGCATCCGGCGCAACTCGGCCCCCAACCGCCGCTGCCGCTCGGTCGCAGGCTTTCTGGTCGCCATCCGTCCGCCCTCTCGCCGTCGCTCACGCAGGACCGTACCGGCCCGCCGCGGGTCCGAGCGCACTACGGCACACACCATGCCCGGTGCTCCCGGGGCGGCTCCCTGGTCACCTGAACGAGCGGTGTGGCGCATGGTCCCGCGCGCCGAGGGGGAGTTCACGGTCTCGACCGCCCACTCACACCGTCACCCGGAACCGCCCAGTGCGCCACCTCGCCCGCACCGCCGCCGCGTTGACCGTGGCCGGCCTGCTCACCGCCTGTACGGCCACCGTCCCCGTCCCCCGCCCGTCCACCGACGACCTCATCAAGGCCGCCACCCAGCACCTCACCGACACCTGCCTCACCGGCCGGGGCCTCGCCCCACCGCGCCCCGGACGGAGCCCGCTCCCCGTCGCCGAGCAACGCCGCGTCGACGGCGCGCTGTTCGGTACGGGCAGGGCGGAGCTCTCGTTGCGGCTGCCCACCGGGTACGTCGTCCGCGCCCACACCGACGGCTGTCTGGCCGCGGCCCAGCGGCGGCTCTACGGCGACCAGCGGCGCTGGTTCCAGGTGTCGGTGACCGTCGGCAACCTGCGCCCCGAGGCCACCCACACCCACCGCACGCTCGCCGCGGTACGCGCCCGGCACCGCGCCGAGCTGGCCGACTGGCGGCGGATGCGGGAACGGGCCGTACGGGCCGCCGGGCCACTGCTCGCCGGACCACCCGTCCAGTGAACACATCCAGGAACCCATCCAGTGAACTCATCCAGGAAGGACCCCTCATGAACCGCCTCACCGCCCTCCTCACCGCCGGACTGCTCTCCGCCGGAGCCGTCCTCGCCACCTCGGCCTCCGCCGGGGCCGCCGACTGCCGCAGCGGCTACTTCTGCGTGTGGACGAACGCCAACTTCGACGGCATGAAGATCGAGCACAGCGGTGACGACCGCTGGTGGGAGGGCGACATGTCCAACGAGGACTCCTCGTGGGCCAACCACGGCGTCTCCGGCCCCGGCGTCAAGGACCACGTCACGATCTACGACGGCCGGCAGCTGACCGGCGGCGTCACCCTCTGTCTGGCTCCGGGCCAGGAGGTCGCCTACGACGGGGGCGCGAACGACCGGGGCAGCTCCCACACCTGGACGATGGGCTGCTGAGCCCCCACGACCTTCGGCACACCACGGCGCACATGAGCAGCTACTCTGCGTGCTGAGTGGCCTGCACCGAGCGAAAGGCGCATCATGACCCTGATGATGGATCGACCGGTGATAGCTGGCACGCAGTCCCGCGGCTTCGAGGATCTGTTGGACGTCCTCGACGAGCTCAACGTGCCCGACGGCTTCAAGGCCGAGATCATCAGGGGCAACATCGTCGTGTCGCCGTGGTCGAAGGCGTACTACCTGGACGTCATGGATCTGGTCTGCGACCAACTGCGTCCATATCTGCCCGATGAGCACCGCGTTACCGCGTCACCTGCGCTGTACGTCTTCCCGGGCATCGAGCGGGCGTACGGGCCGGACATTCACGTCGCGCATCGGCAGGCGCGCCGTCATACGGGCCACCGTCTGGACGGAGAAGGTCTTTCGTTCGTCGCCGAGCTCACCTCCCCCTCTACGCGGGACAACGACCTGACCGACAAGGCCGAGACCTACGGCAAGGCCGGCGTGCCGGTCTACCTGATCCTCGGCATGCAGCTGGAACAGGCCACCGTCATGTGGGGGTCCTGCGCCAAGGGCTATCAAGGCCGCGTCACGAAGCCGTTCGGCGAAAAGATCGACATTCCCGGGCCGTTCGACTGCATGCTCGACACCGAGGGATTCCAAGCCCCGCGGGAGCCGGAGCAGCCCGAAGGCGAGTGACCCGGACGGAATGAGGGGCGCCCCGAGCAGGGGCGCCCCTCACACCGTCGTACGACCGCCGCGCGGCCCGGTCGCTAGATGAACGAGTTGATCTCGATCGTCTCGTCCCGGCCCGGGCCGACGCCGATCGCGGAGATCGGGGCGCCGGACATCTCCTCCAGGGCCTTCACGTACGCCTGGGCGTTCTTCGGGAGGTCGGAGAAGGTCTTGGCCTTCGTGATGTCCTCGCTCCAGCCCGGCAGCGTCTCGTAGATCGGCTTCGCGTGGTGGAAGTCGGTCTGGCTGTAGGGGAGCTCCTCGACGCGCTTGCCGTCGATCTCGTACGCCACGCAGACCGGGATCTCCTCCCAGCCGGTCAGGACGTCGAGCTTGGTGAGGAAGAAGTCCGTCAGGCCGTTGACCCGGGTCGCGTAGCGGGCGATCACCGCGTCGAACCAGCCGCAGCGGCGGTCGCGGCCGGTGGTCACGCCCCGCTCGCCACCGATGCGGCGCAGCGCCTCGCCGTCCTCGTCGAACAGCTCGGTCGGGAACGGGCCGGCGCCGACGCGGGTCGTGTACGCCTTCAGGATGCCGATGACCCGGCTGATCTTCGTCGGACCGACGCCCGAGCCCGTGCAGGCACCGCCCGCGGTCGGGTTCGAGGAGGTCACGAAGGGGTACGTGCCGTGGTCGATGTCGAGCAGCGTGCCCTGGCCGCCCTCGAAGAGGACCACCTTGTCGTCGTCGAGGGCCTGGTTGAGGACCAGGACCGTGTCGGCGACGTACGGCTTGATCTGTTCCGCGTAGCCCAGCAGCTCCTCGACCACCTGGTCGGCGGTGATGGTGCGGCGGTTGTAGAGCTTGGTCAGCAGCTGGTTCTTGACGTCGAGGGCCGCCTCGACCTTCTGCTGAAGGATCGACTCGTCGTACAGGTCCTGCACGCGGATGCCCACGCGGTTGATCTTGTCGGCGTAGGTCGGGCCGATGCCGCGTCCCGTCGTGCCGATCTTGCGCTTGCCGAGGAAGCGCTCCGTCACCTTGTCCACGGTGACGTTGTACGGCGTGATGATGTGGGCGTTGCCGCTGATCAGCAGCTTCGACGTGTCGACGCCGCGCTCGTTCAGACCGCTCAGCTCGGAGAGCAGGACCGACGGGTCGACGACGACACCGTTTCCGATGACCGGAGTGCACTCCGGGGACAGGATTCCGGAAGGGAGGAGGTGGAGGGCGTACTTCTGGTCACCCACGACCACCGTGTGGCCGGCGTTGTTGCCGCCCTGGTAGCGCACCACATAGTCCACCGAACCACCGAGCAGGTCGGTGGCCTTTCCCTTGCCTTCGTCACCCCACTGAGCACCGAGCAGCACAAGTGCGGGCACGCGCGTACACCCCTTCCGGGCGGGGCATGTCCAACGTCAGGGGCGTACGAGGCACCCTGTGTGCCGCGTACACCGGCGGCCTTGCCCGGCCGCTTGCCGTCGGACCCGGATGCCCCGGAATAGACGAAGCCCCTGGCGTAATGGCGCAAGGGGCTCTTGCACAAAGATGCTACCCGAGGAAGCGAGGCAGGACCGAGGTGGCGACTTCCGACCAGCTCCTGGTGGTCATCGACCCCCTCGCCCGTCGCACGGACGGTGAGTCGGTACGGATCGCGAAGGACGTGCTCAGCGCGGGTGCGGCGAGCACGAAGGTCTGCCTCCCGGAGGGACCCGAGGAGTTCGCGCGGGCCCTGGCGAGGCGCGGGTCGCGGCGGCCGGTCGTCATCGGCGACGACCGGGCGCTGCTGCGGGCCGTCGCGCTGCTGCACCGGCAGCGGGAGCTGACCGGGTGCGCCCTGTCGCTCGTGCCGGTCGGCGGCGGGGCGGGCACGGAGGGCCTCGCGCTGGCGCGTGCGCTGGGGGTGCCCACCGGCGCGGTCGCGGCGGCGCGCGCCGTCCTGGACGGCGTCGAGCGGCGGCTCGATCTGCTGGTGGACGACAGTGACGGGGTGGTGCTGGGGGCGGTGGGCATTCCGTCGGCGGTGCCGGGCCCGGCCCTCAGTGCCGATGCCGCGCCAGGGGCGGGTGGGGCCGCAGGTGACGGGGAGGTCGCCCGGAACCGGTACCGACCGGCCTCCCGGCACACCCGGCAGCACAGCGACAGCGGTCCCTCGAGCCCCTCGGGGTGCTCCGCGTGGCTGCGGGCCTGCCAGCAGTTCGTACGGGCGTTCACCCCCGGGTCGCGGGCGCCGCGGGCCACCGTCCAGGGGGCGGGGGCCGGGCCGGCCCGGCTGCGGGTGGAGGTCGACGGGGTGCTGCTCGTCGACCTCGACCAGCCGGTGCGGGCCGTGTCGGTGACACCGGGCGGAGCCGGGGCCGCGGAGGTCGAGGTGCGGCCGGCGTCGGCGGGCGCCGAGGCCGCCGCGTTGCGGGCCGTCGGGCGGCGGGTGACCGTGTCGGGCGCGGACTTCCGGTACGCCTCGGACTCCGTCGTCGCCGGCCCCGTCCGTACGCGCACATGGGTGGTTCGGGAGGGGGCCTGGGGGCTCACGCTGCCGGAGTGAGACGTCGTCTCACCCGTTGCCCGCGCCCGCTCCGTCGCCGTCACCGCCGTGGCCGCCTTCGCCGCCGTCGCCGAAGAGCTCCTCGCGGCGGACGCGCCAGCGTTCCATCAGCTGGATGATCTCGCCCTGCAGGAACTCGAAGAAGGCGAGCGTCTCGGTGAGCCGTCGGCCGGCCGGGGTGTCGGCGCCGAGCTGCTGGACGCCCTCGCGCAGGGCGTCCTCCCAGCGGCGGAGGAGGGCGTCACGGTTGGTCACCGCCTCGTACCACTGGCCACTGTGCACGCGGTAGCGGTCGCGGCGCGATCCCGGTTCGCGTTCGCGCGAGACCAGGTGCTGCTGGGAGAGGTAGCGGACCGCCCCGGAGACGGCGGCCGGGCTGATCTTCAGCTGCTCGCCCAGCTCGGCCGAGGTCAGGGCGCCGGTGTCGGAGGCGAGCAGCGCCGCGAACACGCGTGCGGGCATCCGCTGCATCCCCGCGTCGGTGAGCTGCGCGGCGAACCGCTCGACGAAACGTGACACGGCCTCGGGGTTCCGGCCGGGCGCCGTCTCCATGCCCGTCTCCGCCCCCGCTTCCGTCCCGGCCGTGCTCGACTCGCCCACGAAAACCCCGTCCGTCGTCCGTCCGGTCGCGCCCTCTGCTCCGGTCGGCCGAGTCTATCGTCGATTTATACGTTTCCTTAGCTTCACAAATTTGTGAAGATACCGTACGTTCAGAAGCATGACCATGGCACAGCACGCCATCGACGTCTCCGGACTGCACAAGTCGTTCGGGCGGACCCACGCGCTGGACGGCCTCGACCTGCGCGTCGCCACCGGCGAGGTGCACGGCTTCCTCGGGCCGAACGGCGCCGGGAAGTCCACCACCATCCGCATCCTGCTCGGCCTGCTCCGCGCCGACGCGGGAACCGTACGGCTGCTGGGCGGCGACCCCTGGGCGGACGCGGTCGCACTGCACCGCCGGATCGCCTACGTGCCCGGGGACGTCGCCCTGTGGCGCAACCTCTCCGGCGGCGAGGTCATCGACCTGTACGGGCGCCTGCGCGGGGGCCTCGACCGGGCGCGGCGGACCGAACTGGTCGAACGGTTCGAACTGGACCCCACCAAGAAGGGCCACACCTACTCCAAGGGCAACCGGCAGAAGGTCGCCCTCGTCGCCGCCTTCGCCTCCGACGTCGACCTGCTGATCCTGGACGAGCCCACCTCCGGCCTGGACCCCCTGATGGAGGAGGTCTTCCAGCGGTGCGTGGCCGAGGAGCGCGGGCGCGGCCGTACCGTGCTGCTCTCCTCGCACCTGCTCAGCCAGGTGGAGGAGTTGTGCGACCGGGTCAGCATCATCCGCAGGGGCCGCACGGTCGAGCGCGGCTCCCTCGCCGACCTGCGCCACCTGACCCGTACGAGCGTCACCGCCGAACTCGCCGGCCCGCCGGGCGCGCTGTCCGCGCTGCCCGGCGTCCACGGCCTGGAGGTGCGCGGCGGGCACGTCCGGTTCCAGGTCGACACCGACAAGCTGGACGCGGTGCTGCGCATCCTCGCGGAGTCCGGCGTCCGGTCGCTGACCTCGGCCCCGCCGACCCTGGAGGAACTGTTCCTGCGGCACTACCAGGACGAACTGGGCGAGGTGCCGGCCGAGGCGGTGGCCCGGTGACCGCGGTGGCGGCGGCCGGGCCGGTACCGGGCGCCGGGCGTGCGCGCCGGCTCGCCGGGACGGGCACCCTGCTGCGGCACGCGCTGCGCCGGGACCGGGCGCTGCTCCCGCTGTGGGTGGCCGTCATCGCGCTCACGGTGCTCGCCGTGCCGAACGCGCTGGAGAGCGTGTACGGGACGGCGGACGAACGGGCCGGGGTGGTGCGGCAGATGCTGACGAACAGCTCGCTGCGCGCCCTGTACGGGCCGGTGTTCGGCGACTCGCTCGGTGCGCTGACGGCCTGGCGGATCGGTGTGTACGCGGGGGTGTTCGCCGCGGTCATGAGCATGGTCGTCGTGGTGCGGCACACCCGTGACGAGGAGGAGAGCGGACGGCAGGAGGTGCTCTCCTCGGCGGTGGTCGGGCGGCGGGCACCGCTCACGGCGGCGCTGCTCACCGCGCTGGCGGGGAACGCGGCGCTCGCACTGCTGATCACCGGCGGGCTGGCCGGGCAGGGGGCCGCCGGTGCGCTGGCGCTGGGGATCGGGACGGCCGGCACCGGCATGGTGTTCGCGACGGCGGCGGCGGTCGTGGCCCAGCTGACGGAGAGCGCGCGGCTGGCGAAGGGGCTGACCGGGGCCGCCCTGGGGGCGGCGTTCGTGCTGCGGGCCGCGGGCGACGCCGCCGAGCACGACGGTTCGTCCCTCCTGACCTGGGCGTCGCCGATCGGCTGGCTCGAGCACACGCGTGCCTTCGCGGACGAACGGTGGTGGGTGCTGCTGCTGTTCGCCGCGACGGTCACGGTCCTGACCGTGGTGGCCTACCGGCTGGCGGACCGGCGCGACCTCGGCATGAGCTTCCTGCCCACCCGGCCCGGCCCTGCGACGGGCCGCCTCGGTACGGCCGGTGCGCTGGCGTGGCGGCTGCAACGGGGCAGCGTGCTCGGCTGGGGGCTCGGGTACCTCGCCGCCGGGCTGGCCTTCGGCGGCATCACGGGCGGTGCCACCGATCTGGTCGGCGACAACGAGCGGACCCGCGCCATCATCGAACAGATGGGCGGACAGGCCGGGCTGACCGACGCGTTCCTCGGCGCCATGGCCGGCCTGCTGGGGATGGCCGCCGCGCTCCACATCGTCCAGGCCGTCCTGCGGCAGCACACCGAGGAGACCTCGCAGCGGGCCGAGCCGGTGCTGGGCTGCGCGGTCGGGCGGCTGCGCTGGGCGGGCGGGCACCTGGTGATCGCCTTCGGCGGCGCCGCGCTGGTCATGCTGCTCGGCGGCCTCGGCCTGACCGCCGGGTACGGCGGCGAACCGGGCCCCGTCCTCGGCGCCTGCCTGGTGCAGCTCCCGGCAGTCTGGCTGATCGGCGGCTGGGCCGTCCTGCTGTACGGGGTGTGGCCCCAGGTGGCCCCGGCGGCGGCGTGGGGCGTGGCGGGCGCGGCCCTGCTGATCGGCTGGCTCGGTCCCGTGCTCGACCTGCCGGGCGCCGTACTGGACCTCTCCCCCTTCAGCCACCTCCCGAAGCTGCCGGGCGCGGAGATGGCATGGGGGCCGGTGGGCGGGATGACGGCGATGACGGCGGCCCTCGTCGCGATCGGCCTCGCGGGACTGCGCGTGCGGGACCTGGCGACCTGACGACGCCCCGGCGGCCCGGCATGCGCCCGGACGACCCCGCGGGCGCTCAGCGGACCGTGACGTCGAGACCCTTCAGCCCCCGCATCACGAAGTTCGGCGTGCGCTCGGGCTCCGCCGCCGGGGCCAGTCCCGGGGCCCTGGTCAGCAGGGCCGTCATCGAGGCCGCCAGCTCGATGCGGGCCAGGGGGGCGCCGATGCAGTAGTGGATGCCCGCGCTGAAGGAGATGTGCGGGTTGTCCGCGCGGGCCAGGTCCAGGCGGGCGGGGTCGGTGAAGACCGCCGGGTCGTGGTTGGCCGAGCCGAAGAGCAGCGCCACCTCGGCGCCGCGCGGGATCCGCGTGCCGGCGATCTCGATGTCGTCCAGCACCCAGCGCTCGAAGAACTGGAGCGGGGTGTCGTACCGCAGCAGCTCCTCCACCGCGGACGGGACCAGGGAGTGGTCCGCGCGCAGGGCCGCCAACTGGTCCGGGTTGCGGAACAGCGCCCACCAGCCGTTCACCGTGGCGTTGACCGTCGCCTCGTGGCCCGCGTTGAGCAGCAGCACACAGGTGGAGATCATCTCCTGCTCGGTGAGCCGGTCGCCCTCGTCGTGGGCCGCGATCAGCCCCGAGACCAGGTCCTCGCCCGGCTCCTTCCGCCGCGCCGCGATCAGCTCGCGCAGGTACTCCGTGAACTCGACCGACGCCCGTACCGCCCTCGCCGCCGCCTCCTGTGACGGGTTCAGCTCGTACATCCCGCAGATGTCCGCCGACCACGGTCGCAGCGGCGCCCGGTCGGACTCCGGGATGCCCAGCATCTGCGCGATGACCGCCACCGGGAGCGGCTCGGCGACCTCCGTCAGCAGGTCGCCGCCGCCCGCCTCGACCAGGCGGGCGACCAGCTCGTCCGCCAGGCGGTCGACGTACGGCCGCAGCCGTTCCACCGTCCGCGGGGTGAACGCCTTCGACACCAGGCGCCGGATCCGCGTGTGGTCCGGCGGCTCCAGGTCGAGCATGCCGTGGTCGTTCAGCGTGTGGAACGGCTCGTGCTCCGGCGGCGGCGCCGTCCGCCCGAACTCCTCGTGGCGGAAGCGGTGCTGGTAGGTCCGGCCGAGCCGGCGGTCCCGCAGCAGCGCCGACACGTCCGCGTGGTGCGGCACCAGCCACTGGTCGCTGGGCTCGTAGTAGTGCACCCTGCCCGACGCCCGCAGCTGAGCGAACGCGGGGTACGGGTCGGCCACGAATGCGGGGTCCCACGGGTCGAAGGCTGCCATGGGCGGACGCTACCCGGCGGCCGGGGCCGCTGACCAGGGGTTCCGGCGGTCCATGTCCGTTCGGCGTCCGCTCGGCGCCCGCTCAGCCCGGGGTGACCAGCCGGGCCTCGTAGGCGAAGACCGCGGCCTGGGTCCGGTCCCGCAGGCCCAGCTTCACCAGGATCCGGCTCACGTGCGTCTTGATCGTCGACTCGGCCACCACCAGCCGCTCCGCGATCTCCGCGTTCGACAGTCCCTGCGCGATGAGGACCAGGACCTCCGTCTCCCGCTCGGTGAGATCGCCGTACGCCGACTGCGCGCCGGGCATCAGGCGCGGGGCCTCGGAGAGCTTGGAGAACTCCGTGATCAGCCGCCTGGTCACGGAGGGCGCCAGCAGGGCCTCGCCGGACGCCACCACCCGTACGCCGTCCGCGAGCTGGCGGGCGGAGGCGTCCTTGAGCAGGAAGCCGGAGGCGCCCGCCCGCAGCGCCTGGTACACGTACTCGTCCAGGTCGAACGTGGTCAGCACCAGCACCTTGGCCGCGCCGTCCGCCGCGACGATCTCCCGGGTCGCCTCGATGCCGTTCAGCTCGGGCATGCGGATGTCCATCAGGACGATGTCCGGGGCCAGCTCGCGGACCTTCGCGACCGCTTCCCGGCCGTTGACCGCCTCGCCGACGACCTCCATGTCCGGCATCGCGTTCAGCAGCACCGAGAAACCCTCGCGGACCATCATCTGGTCGTCCGCGATCAGCACGCGGATGGTGCTGCCCGTCATGCCGCGTCCTCGCTCACCGGCGGCACCGGCAGGAAGACCGTCACCTCGTGACCTCCGTCGTCCGTCGGGCCGGCCGTCATCTCGCCGTTCAGCATGGTGACGCGCTCGCGCATGCCGGTGATCCCGTGGCCGGCGCCGGGCGAGGGTTTGATCAGCGCGGGGTTCGGGGGCGCGCCGTTGACTATGCGCAGGCCGAGGCCGCCGAGCACGTAACCGATCTCCACGCGGGCGCTCGCGCCGGGCGCGTGTCTGAGGGTGTTGCTCAGCGCCTCCTGCACGATCCGGTACGCCGACAGCTCCACGCCCTGCGGCAGCTCGCGCACGGCCCCGGTCACCGCCTTCTCGACGGTCAGGCCCGCCTCGCGCACGTTGGCGAGGAGCGCGTCGAGGTCGGCGAGGGTGGGCTGCGGGGCCTCCGGGGCCTCGTAGTCCTCCGCGCGGACGACACCGAGCACGCGGCGGAGCTCGGTGAGCGCCGCGACCGCGTTCTCCCTGATCGTCGCGAAGGCCTGCTCCAGCTCCGGCGGCGGGTTCTCCACGCGGTACGGCGCGGCCTCCGCCTGGATCGCGACCACCGACATGTGGTGGGCGACCACGTCGTGCAGCTCGCGGGCGATCGTGGTGCGCTCCTCCAGGAGGGTGCGCTTGGAGCGCTCGTGCTCGGTGACCGTCTGCTGGGCGGTCACCTCGCGCTGGGCGGTGCGGCGGGTGTGGACGACGGTGACGGCCAGGAAGGCCATGGCGGAGATGACCAGCAACGGCACGGTGTTGTTCACGTAGTGCCCCGCGCCGAGCAGCGACGTGACGACGAACCCGTACGCCGCGGTGATCACCCACATCCACGCGGCGGCGCGCGGCCGTGTCCGCAGCGCCACGATCGTCATCACCATCAGGTGGGAGGCGAAGGCTCCGATCGTCCACGGCCAGTCGCCGTGGCTGTTCGAGACCACGGCGGCCACCGGGGTCACCGCCATGGACACCCAGAAGGCTCCGACGGGCCTGACCAGCGTCAGCAGGACGGGGCCGAGGGCGAGCAGGGCGTTCAGCGCAGCGCTGTCGCCGTAGCCGTCCGCCGTACCGAAAGCCATCGCCCACAGAACGAGCACGGCCACCACGGCGTGCGGCGTCCACACCGCGTACGCCCGCAGCCGCGGGGGCAGCCGCCGGGTGATCGGACCGTCCACGCCCATTCGGGGCAGCGGACGGTACGCGAACGCGTCGGTGATCAGGTCCTCCCGCAGCCCGCGCAGGGCGTCCACGGCCAACCGGTACTCGGGGGTGCGCGACGGGGCACCGTCTCGCGGGGGCACTGCCCGCGTCTGCGTCTGGGTCGTCTCGGTCACGCTCCACACCGTAGGTGCCGGCCGGCACCGGGGTCGTCACCAGTGAGAGGGGTTCTCCGGGGTCCGTCTCAGGTACTACGGGGAGCGCCGGAGCCTCACCAGGCCAGCTGGCCGATCTCCTCCGCCACCACCGCGCAGGCGTCCGCCGACGGGTCGATCAGGGGGAAGTGACCGACGTCCTCCAGGAGTGTGAGGCCCACCATCTCGCCCGCCCGTGCCGCCGCGTCCGCGTACGAGTCGGCCACCGCCTGGGGCACGACCGTGTCGGCACGGCCCTGCACCACCGTGGTGGCGATGCCCGTGGGCAGCAGGAGGGCCGGGTCGGCGTACGCGCGCCGCTCCGCGAACGTCTCGGGGCCGCCCAGGAGTTGCTCGGCGGCCCCGCCGCACAGGTCCAGTTTCCGCGCGACGCCGAGGTCGGCGATCGGCGCGAGGGCGACGACACCGCGCAGCGGTGCCGGCCGGTCCGTGCGCCACGGTGCGCCGGACGGCAGGACGTGACGGGCGGCCGCCCACAGGGCCAGCTGCCCGCCCGCGGAGTGGCCGGTGATCACCGTCCGGCCCAGGTCGGCCTGCGGCAGCGCGTCCCGCACGAGAGCGGGCAGCGCGTCGAAGGCCGCGGCCACGTCGTCGAACGTCTCCGGCCAGCGCCCCGCCGCCGGCGTCGGGTTCCCGGCCCCACCGACGCCGCCCCGGCGGTACTCCACGTTGGCCACGGCGAAGCCCCGGCCGGCCAGGAAGGCGGCGAACGGCGTGAGGTGACGCCGGTCGTGCCGGGCCCGCCAGGCGCCGCCGTGCAGGACGACCACGAGCGGCGCGGACCTGGACCCGCCGTTCCCGCGGGAACCGCGCGGGGCGTAGAAGTCGATCACCTGGTCGGGGTGGTCGCCGTACGCGCCGCCGGCGTCCGGGGCGACCGGCGGGTGCGCGAAGGCGGAGGCCTCCTCGGCGGCACGGGGGACGGCGTCGTCCGGTGCTGCGGCGTCGTCCGGCATGCTCCAACCTCTCAGCGGCTGAACGGTGTTGGGTGCGGGCGCACAGGGCCGGACCGTACGGATCCAGCCGTTTGCGGGGACGGTATCAGGCCGGTGACGAGCGTGAACACGCGGATGTCACGCTCGGTGAAGACGGCCGGTCCCCCCGGTCGGCGCACCGGCCCCCACCCCACATCGAGCGACCCGCACCCGGCGCCTCACCCCAGTACCCCCGCCAGCACCCGTGCCGCCCGCTCCGCGTCCCCGAAGCCCACGTACAGCGGGGTGAAGCCGAAGCGCAGGACGTCGGGGTGCCGGAAATCGCCCACCACACCCCTCTCGACCAGGCGCTTCATCACGTCCCCGGCATCCACGGAGGCCGCCACGGTGCGCAGCGCCACCTGGCTGCCCCGTTCCGCGTGCGCGGCCGGGGTGAGGGACTCGACGCGGCCCTCGGGCACGTACGCCGCCACGCACTCCAGGAAGAAGTCCGTCAGGGCGAGCGACTTGGCCCGTACCGCCTCGATCCGCACCCCGTCCCAGGCCTCCAGGGCCGCCTCGAGCGCGAGCATCGACAGGATGTCGGGCGTGCCCACCCGCGCGCGCGGGGCACCGTCCGCGGGCGTGTAGTCGGGGCGCATGCCGAAGGGCTCGGCGTGGGAGGTCCAGCCGGGGAGGGGGGAGTCGAAGCGGGGTTGGAGGCCGGAGCGCACGTACAGGTACGCGGGCGAACCGGGTCCGCCGTTGAGGTACTTGTACGTGCAGCCGACCGCCAGGTCGACCCCGTGCTCGTCCAGCCCGACCGGCAGGGCGCCGGCGCTGTGGCACAGGTCCCAGACGACGTACGCGCCCGCCCCGTGCACCGCGGCCGTCAGCCCCGGCAGGTCGTGGAGCCGGCCGGTGCGGTAGTCGACGTGGTTGAGCAGGACGGCGGCCGTACGGTCGCGCAGCGCCCCCGGCACCTCCGCGGGGGTCACCGCGCGCAGCGTGCAGCCCGTCATCCGGGCCGCCGACCGGGCGATGTACCCGTCCGTGGGAAAGGTCGTCGCGTCGACCACGATCTCGTCCCGGACCGTGTCCCCGTCCCCCTGGGCCATCCGTACCGCCGCCACCAGTGCCTTGAAGACGTTGACGCTGGTGGAGTCGCCCACCACGATCTGCCCCGGTGCGGCGCCCACCAGCGGGGCGATCCGGTCGCCGATCCGCTCGGGCGCGGTCCACCAGCCGCTCTCCTCCCAGGAGCGGATGCGCAGCTCGCCCCACTGGCGGCGGACGACGTCCGCGACCCGGTCGGGCACGGCCGCCGGCAGCGCGCCCAGCGAGTTGCCGTCCAGGTACACGGCGTCGTCCAGCACGAACCGGCGGCGGAGTTCCGCCAGCGGGTCGGCCGCGTCCAGTTCGTCGGCCCTGCTCTTCAGCTCAGACATGCGACCGCGCCGTCCAGAGCTCGGGGAACACGTTGTTGCGGGCCCGCTTCTCCAGCCACGCCACGCCGGCGGAGCCACCCGTGCCCGTCTTCGCGCCCATCGCCCGGCGGGTGGCGACGAGGTGGTCGTTGCGCCAGCGCCACACCAGTTCCGCCACGTCCGTCAGCACCTCGCCGAGCCGGGCGAGCTCGTGCGTCTCCTCGCCCGCGTAGAGGGAGGTCCACACGGCCTCGACCGCGGTGTCGGCCTCGTACCGCTGCGACACGTCGCGCCGCAGGACCGACTCCGGCACCGGGTGGCCGCGCCGCGCGAGCAGTCGCAGGACCTCGTCGTACAGGCTCGGCTCGTGCAGCGCCTTCTCCAGTTCCGCGTGCGCGCGGGGCGCGCCGCGGTGCGGGACGAGCATGGACGCGGACTTCTCGCCGAGCAGGAACTCCATGCGCCGGTACATCGCCGACTGGAAGCCGGAGCCCTCGCCGAGGGCGCCGCGGTAGGAGTTGAACTGGGCGGGCGTCAGCTGCGAGAGGGGCCGCCAGGACGCGTCGAGCGCCTCCAGCTCCCGTACGGAACGTTTCAGCGCGGCCATGGCCCGGGGGACGTCGTCGTCGCGGAGGGCCGCGGCGGCCGTCTCCCACTCGTGCACTATGACCGTGAACCACAGCTCCATGACCTGGGTGGTCACCAGGAACACCATCTCCCCCGGGTCGTCGGAGAGGAGGTGCTGCAGGTGGGTGAGGACGTCCGCCCTGACGTAGTCCTCGTAGGGGGTCGTCCCCCGGAAGTCGAGGTGCGGGGTGTCCGCCCGCTCGTCGGCCTCGATGCCGATGTCGTCGGTTCGCTCCGGTCGGGACATCGCTGTCTCCTGACACTGTCCGGGTAGCGGTCCGCCCCTGCCGATGCCGGCACGGGGGCCCCGGTCCCCAGGGGCATCCTCCGCAATCGTCCCTCCGCGCGGCAAGGCCCGCATGATCACAAGTTGTCGATCACGCGGGCCCCACGCGCTCCGGCACCGGTCAGGCCCGGCCGAGCTCCTGCGCCGCCGTCTCCGAGGACTCCTTCAGGAACTGGCTGCAGCGCTCGTACTCCGCCTGCTCGCCGATGGCCTGCGCGGCGCGGGCGAGGGCGTGCAGGGCGCGCAGGAAGCCGCGGTTGGGCGCGTGCTCCCAGGGCACCGGCCCGTGCCCCTTCCAGCCGTTGCGGCGCAGGGCGTCCAGGCCGCGGTGGTATCCGGTACGGGCGTACGCGTACGACTCCACGACGCCGCCCCGCCGGAACGCGTCGTCCGCGAGTTCGGCCCAGGCGAGGGACGAGGTCGGGTACCGGGCGGCGACGTCGGCGGGCGCGGTGCCCTGCGCCAGCAGCTCGCGGGGCTCCGGCTCGTCCGGGAGGTGCGTCGGGGCCGGGCCCCCGAGGAGGTTCTGGTGAATGCTCATGGCTCCCAGTCTCACCCATGCGCGAGGCCCGGCCCCCCGCGGTGTCACGCGGGGGGCCGGGCCCGGGGTCCGTGGCGGACGGCGGCTTTACTTGATCTTCGTGCCCGCCGACCGCAGGTGCGCGCAGGCCTGGCCCACGCGCTCGGCCATCGACGCCTCGGCGAGCTTGCCCCACGTGCGCGGGTCGTACGTCTTCTTGTTGCCGACCTCGCCGTCGACCTTCAGGACGCCGTCGTAGTTGGTGAACATGTGGGCGGCGATCGGGCGCGTGAAGGCGTACTGGGTGTCCGTGTCGAGGTTCATCTTGACCACGCCGTTCTCCAGGGCGGTCCGGATCTCGTCCTCGGTGGAGCCGGAGCCGCCGTGGAAGACGAAGTCGAACGGCTGGCTGCCGGCCGGCTTGCCGTACCGGTCGGCCACGCCCTCGTTCAGCTCCTTCAGCAGGTCGGGGCGGAGCACGACGTTGCCCGGCTTGTACACGCCGTGCACGTTGCCGAAGGAGGCGGCCAGCAGGTAGCGGCCCTTCTCGCCCAGGCCCAGCGCCTCGGCGGTGCGGAGCGCGTCGTCGACCGTCGTGTACAGGGAGTCGTTGATCTCGTGCGAGACACCGTCCTCCTCGCCGCCGGTCGGGGTGATCTCGACCTCGAGGACGATCTTCGCGGCGGCGGCGCGGGACAGCAGCTCCTGCGCGATGGAGAGGTTGTCGGCCAGGGTCTCCGCCGAGCCGTCCCACATGTGCGACTGGAACAGCGGGTTCTCACCGCGGGCGACCCGCTCCTCGGAGATCCCGATCAGCGGCCGCACGTACCCGTCGAGCTTGTCCTTCGGGCAGTGGTCCGTGTGCAGGGCGATGTTCACCGGGTACTTCTCGGCGACGATGTGCGCGAACTCGGCGAGGGCCACCGCGCCGGAGACCATGTCCTTGCTGTACTGGCCGCCGAGGAACTCCGCACCGCCCGTGGAGATCTGGACGATGCCGTCGCTCTCGGCCTCCGCGAAGCCGCGCAGCGCGGCGTGCAGGGTCTGGGTCGAGGTGACGTTGATGGCCGGGTAGGCGAACTTGCCCGCCTTCGCCCGGTCGAGCATCTCGTTGTAGACCTCAGGGGTCGCGATGGGCATCTGTCCGCTCCTTGTATGTGCGGGTCGCGTACGGCGCGGTACGGCGTACGACGTAACGGCTCTTCTGCTGCTGCTCGGAGCCTGTGTCGCCGCCCCGGCCGGATCAGCGCGCGGCGTCTGGTGCGTGCGATCGCAAGGCGCCGGAGCGTCCTCGTAGCGGAGCTACTAGGGCGCTTCGGCAACGCCGCGAGCGTGCGTGCCAGACGCCGCGCGCCCGGCCGGGGCGGCGACACAGGCTCTTGGGCCCTGACCTGGGGGCGACGTCATCGTCGCCCCCATCTTCCCAGACGGGCCCGGACGGTCCGGCCGAGGTGGCCGAAACCGCCTGCCGGGCGATACCTAGTCCAGGCCCAGCTCGTCCTTGGAGAAGGCGAAGAGGTACGGGACCCCGGCGCCCTCCTGGATCTTCTCGGCGGCGCCCGTGGCCCGGTCGACGATGGTCGCGACGGCCACCACCTCGGCGCCCGCCTCCCGAACGGCCTCGACCGCGGTGAGCGGGGAGCCGCCGGTGGTGGAGGTGTCCTCGACGACGAGCACCCGGCGGCCCTCGATGGCGGGGCCCTCCACCCGGCGCTGCATCCCGTGCGCCTTGGCGGCCTTGCGGACGACGAACGCGTCGAGCCGCCGCCCGCGCGCGGAGGCCGCGTGCAGCATGGCCGCGGCCACCGGGTCGGCGCCCATGGTGAGCCCGCCGACCGCGTCGAAGTCGAGGCCGTCGGTCAGGTCCAGCAGCACCTGTCCGACGAGCGGCGCGGCCTCGCCGTCCAGGGTGACGCGGCGCAGGTCGACGTAGTAGTCGGCCTCCAGCCCGGAGGAGAGCGTCACCTTGCCGTGCACCACGGCCTTGTCCTTGATCTGCTGCAGCAGCGCGCCGCGAACGTCACTCATGCCCGTCAGCTTAGACAGCCCGGCGGCCCGGGTTCAGAGGCGGCGCCAGGTCCAGGTGGTCGTCGCCTCCAGGGGGTCGATGGGGGTGACCAGGCGCGGGTGGGTGTTCAGCCCGTTCGGCGGCCCGGTCTGCGGCTCCACGCAGACCGCCTCGGCCTGCTCGTCGTAGACGACGACCCACTCCTCGCGGGAGGCCACCTTCAGCTCCAGCTGTCCGGGCCAGGTGAGGCGCACGTCGACGCCGTCGGGCATGCCGAAGCAGTCGTCCCAGGGGCCGGGCCCCGGCGCGACGCGGTTGCCGGTGGGCAGGTGGTCGGCGCCGCGCTCCTCCTGCCAGGCGGCGTCGAAGTCCAGGCGCACGCCCTCCCCGCCCAGGTTCCGGTTGAACCAGGGGTGCCAGCCGATCTGCGCCGGGAAGGACGTCCCGTACGTCTCCACGGACATGGCCAGCGTGAGGGAGTCCGCGGTGAGGGTGAACACCTGGGTGACCCGGCCCGGGTGGGGCCAGGGGTCGACCAGGTCGTACGTGAGGACGGCCTCGTCCGGGGCGGTGTGGGCGACGCTCCAGGCGCTGGTGCGGGCGGTGCCGTGGATGGCGTGGGGCGGGGCGTTCAGGGGCATCTGGCGGACGGTCACCCCGTCGAGGAAGCGGCCGTCCCGGATGCGGCCGCACCACGGGACCATGGGGAAGCAGCCGAACCGCTCACCCTGGCGCAGCAGTTCGACGCCGCCGACCCGCAGACCGCTCACCCGGCCGCCGTTCGCCGGCGCCACGACAACCTCCGCGTCACCCGCGGTCAACGTGATCTCTTGGTTACGCACGGCACGACCCTACGGGGTGTCTCCGGCGGACGGGCGGGCGGAGCGGGGCGTGGTGCGGGCGCCGTCGGTGTCCGGACACGCGGGGGGGGTGTTCAGCGGCGCTTGCGGAGGGCCCTGGTGACGACGATGGCCGAGGCGAGGGCCAGGGCGGCGGCCGGGGCGGCCCAGCGGAGCGCGGGGCCGGCCACGGTGGACTCCGGGGCCGGTACGGGCGCGTAGCGGCCGCGGGGCGGGGCGTGGTCCACCTCCTCCGCGCTGCGGCCGATC